>CAMWUX010000085.1 GCA_947177605.1 uncultured Porphyromonadaceae bacterium | reverse complement strand
GTGCATTGGCGGGAATCCCCGCACGAAAAGCGTACAATGACATTCTTACCATAAACTTTCTCAGGTTCCCGCTAACCTCGTAAGGACATCGCTTCGCGATGTAAAATACGCGATATAGCAGATTCTCAGCCGATTACAGGAATGCACCCCGATGCATCCACCTTTTCTGCACCACCCTCATCTTCCTTAGAGCCCCTACTGGCCTTAAATCCACCTATGCAGAAGTGCATTGTGGTGATTATTGAGGTTCGCGCTCTGCCCACATTACCTATACCCCACCATCACAGCAATATAGATGGAGCTGAGAATTATTTATCCTCTGTGGATTTGTGTGACGAATATTCCGCTCTTCTGTCACATACCATTCCTTCAAAAAGGCCATGTAGTCTTGTGTAATGACGTGTATTCACACAATTGTCCTGTTCTTGAATGAATCCCATAGCATATATGTCATTGAATAATCTAATCAATGAACGACCAATAGCCCATGCGAGATTGACCGGTACAGCATTACCGATCTGCTTATATTGAGCAGTAAGATTACCACAAAATTGCCATTCGTCAGGGAATGTCTGAATCCTGGCATATTCACGAATGGTTAGAGGGCGTGTTTCAACAGGGTGGCAGCGCTCAGTTTGTTTTTGAGCCGGTGCACAAGTCAGGGTTAGACTTGGTTCGTCTAAGGCAAGTCGACGCGCCATTCCTGTTTTACCCCCCCCTAGATTGTAACTACCCTTCATGTATTGACGAGCTATATCTTCAGGCAGATTTCTCCAATCGCCTCCTTCAGGCACTAAAGCCATGACTTTTTGCTTCGCTTCGGGGTACTTCTGGCCTTCCGACGGAGGGACATCCGTCTCATATAAATCCCCTTTATAAAATGCATCCCTAAGTGTACGAATAACAGGACATACATCTGGCCATTTGAAGTTAACAAAAGGTGCTATGTCGTTACGAATGGCTATAAGGATTAAGCGTTCGCGCTTTTGTGGTACATTATATTGCAGGGCTTTAAGAATCCTTGGCTCTATAAGGGTATATCCCAGTTCCTCTATCACATCTTTTATTGTTTGTATAGTGCGACCACCATCGTGCTCCAAAAGCCCTCTCACATTTTCCCCCATAAACACTTTGGGCTGAATCTCTCTGACAGCACGGGCAAGTTCAAAAAACAGAGTCCCACGAGTCTCTTCAAAGCCAAGACGCTTACCTGCGTAAGAAAAGGCTTGGCATGGGAACCCTCCGGATAGGAAGTCTATTTTCCCATTATAAGGTGTAAAATCAATTTCATGGATATCACCCTCTATCACATTCCAGTGAGGCCGATTATAACGTAGAGTACTACACGCATTGTGATCGAATTCGTTTAGCAGTATATGGCGAAATCCTGCTTTTTCCAAGCCAAGAGCCAAACCTCCTCCTCCAGCGAATAATTCAGCCGATGTATATGGAATAGCAGGAGTCACACTAAGCTCCTCAACCCATTCGGAGGAAAGCATAGCCGCAACTTCGGGAACGGATTTAATATCTTCCATAAGAAAGCCTCGTATACCGTTAAAATCACCAGTTACGGGATATTTGCCTCGTCGTATCCAAGCGTCAACTGTTGCTCTTGACACCCCAAGCAGATCCGCAAAATTATTGACCGATATTCTTTTGTCTTTCATACTACTTACGAACCAATTGTTCAAATCCCTCATAGGTAGAGAACGCCAAGAGATATAGCGCGGTAAGTAGATCCGAATGTTCTCGTGTCAACTCTTCGTAGACAGTATTGTTCAATGCGAGTGATTTGTTCTCGCTTACCACATCCTCTATTATATGTGGAAGAGCTATACAGAGTCTGTAAAAAGCTTTTGCGTCGCCAAAGACAAGCTCATAGAATTTATCCATTGACATTCGGCGAATTTTATTATGTGAACGAGGCCTTTTATCAAGGGTAATACGCCAAACATCATCTTTTGATTTAGTGGATATTGCCTCTACGAGGTAACAAGTCGCCTGATCATCATCTAGCAATTTAGCTTGCATTTTCATATACGTCTTTTGTGAAGACGCTGAGTTCATCGTATTATGCTTATTTTTAATCTCAACGTAGATATGCCGATGGTCGTTTTCGACATCGAAACCTTCTGTTGGCACTTTCCACCCATTACCTGCGTAACGAAATAGATTCTGATGGAAGTACCCAATTCGGTTGGAATTGCTTTTATCTATTTGACGAAAGCATTCATCCTCAATAGCCTGCTGAATAGTTTTTCCATATACCTTGGAGTCGAAGGTGAGTTTGATCGGATCAACTATATTTTCATTAAATTGTAGCAATGTTATCTCACGGCGATACGATTCAACCGTGAGTTTCACATGTTCATAAATATCCTCATTAGAAATAAATCCCAAATTATAATTCTGTCTCATAATTCCGATTTGCTAAAGCGTATGTTGTTTGCAAATATAAGAAAAATAGATGATATATCGACCTCAAATAATTAAATTACCAGGTACATAGAAAAAGTGATTATTGAGGTTCGCGGCGGAGGGAGTAGGCGGTACGGAGCTGCTCAAAAGCGGCGGGTGCACCGCGGAGCGCAGCAGTATCTATGAGCGGGTCATAGCCGTCAAGAATTTGCCGAGCGGTGACTGTGGCCGGCGCATCGGCCACGTGTGGATCAATCTCCGGCACAGGCATACCGAAATGACGGCATACTGCGTCAACGGCCATCTGTGTAGCTCGCGCTTTGCCTTCGAAAGAGTAGCCGGCGATGTGTGGAGTGGCCACGTATGCGCGCTTGAGAAGCTCCTGGGAGATCTCCGGTTCGCCCTCCCAGCAGTCGATCACGGGAGCCTCAACCGTTCCGGCATCGATCGCATCGGTGAGCGCATTGGTATCTACCACACCTCCTCGTGCCGCATTTATGATGAGCGGACAATGCTTGGTCTGTGCCAAGAATTCGCGGCTGCACAAGTGGTGCGTGGCGTCAGGGCCGGAGGTCGTATATGGAGTATGGAATGTGATCACGTCCGCCTGCTCGGCGATTGTGGCGAGATCTACGAATCGGTCAGAGCCTTCGCGGCGTGCACGCGGCGGATCGCAGCGAAGCACTTTAATGCCTAATGCCGTTGCCCATCGCTCTACGATCCGACCTACGTTGCCCACTCCGACTATACCCAACACCATCGACTCGGGATCGCGGCGTCGGAGTGCTGATGCGAGAACGTATTGCGCTACGGCGGGGGCGTTGCATCCGGGGGCATTGCGCACTTCGATACCATGGGCCTCGCACCAAGGTATATCCACATGATCGAGCCCTATAGTAGCTGATGCTATTATCGAGCAGGGGGAGCCGGAGAGCAGATGTTCATCGCATCTCACACGGGTGCGTGTGACCAGTGCGTCAGCATGAGCCATTACATCGGGAGTGATTTCGGCCGGCTGCAGATATCTAACGTCGGCCCACGGCTCCATCACTCCGCGGATAAACGGTATGTTGGCTTCCACTATGATGCGCGGACGCTTACGGTTCATATCGATATCATTTGCCATACAGCGCAGGATAAGAACACCAATATACCGACTATTACAGTAATATATCCACGTCCCTGACGGCGCAGACTGAAACATAGCGCTACCTGCAGCGACATCATGGCTATTAGGATGGGCATATAGGAGAGGGCGTGAGCAAAGTCGATCACTATGGCTATGACCGACCACAACGACATCAAGGCGAGCACGCCATTATTGGCGCGGGTCTTGGCATTGTGGCCGTAGACCGTGAGGGTATTTACGATAGTGATTACTGCGGTGATTATGACCACGGACGCCATCAACGCCTGAAGGGGGAGAGCATATTCATTGATCTGCTCGGGAGTGGGAATGCTGAGAGCGGGATAATGAAGCAGGGTCGGATCTATCAGGCCGACCCCCCAGCCGATCCATAGCGGTGTGATCAGACCGATACCGGCGGCAAGCACCGCGCGCAGCGACAGGCACCGCATCTGTCCGCACGCCAGCATCAGCGGTATTGCAAAGCCGAGATATGCGAAGTCGGAGAGCGATCCGATAGATAGAAGGCAGAATACCAGAAAAATCCTGCGTGTACCGCCCGGACGCTGGTAGAGCGAATAGAGCATTATCACGCAGAAAAGCAATATGGTACACAGCGTAAGTCCGGGACTCTTCCCGCACCACAGAGCGGGTACGGAGGCCAGACCGAGGATAAACAGTCCGATGTAGATGCGGCTATAAGAGTGAGTGATGTTGTACCAACGGTTGATCATCCAGAGGAAGAGCGTCGAGATACCGACAGACAATATGCTGACTATGGTTGTCCGGACGGAGGAAGCGTTAGCCGCCACGGGGTCGCAGGGCAACAGACCCTCCGGACAATAGTAAGCAGAGCCCACACCTAAGTATGCCCCGACGCCATATAGCATCAGAGCGATCAGGATGAGCAGCGCCACTGTGGGCTGTCGCTCAAGGGATGCACTTATTCTTTTCTCGTACGCGGTCACTTTTCAAGAGCCATGACGTCGCGGCCTATGTCGCGGCGGAAGTATTTCTTGGCAAAATCAACGGTAGCGGCGGCCGCATAGCACTTTTCGAGTGCATCAGCCAGACTGTCGCCCATAGCGCTGAGGGCAATTACTCGGCCTCCCGATGTGAGTATACGACCATCGGATTCCTTAGTGCCCGCATGGAACGGGATACAGGCCAACTGTGCGTCAAGTCCGGAGATCTCATGACCCTTCTCGTAGGCCTCAGGGTATCCGCCGCTCACGAGCATCACGGTTGCTGCCGCCTTGGGCGAGATTTCCAGCGGGAGGTCGCCGAGGTTGCCGCCTGCTGCGGCGGCCATCAGGTGAGCCAGATCGCTCTCGATGCGGAGCATCACCGACTCAGTCTCGGGATCGCCCATACGCACGTTGTATTCTATGACCATAGGTTCGTCGCCTACTTTTATGAGACCGAAGAAGATGAATCCGCGATAGTCGATGCCGTCTTTGATTAGTCCCTCTACCGTGGGGCGGATGATGCGCTCCTCTACTTTTTGCATGAATGCTTCATCCGCGAAAGCCACAGGACTTACGGAGCCCATACCGCCGGTATTGAGGCCCGTGTCGGCTTCCCCTACGCGCTTGTAATCTTTGGCTACTGGAAGTAAACGGTAGCCGCCGTGGCCGTCGGTGAGCACGAATACCGAGCATTCGATACCGCTGAGAAACTCCTCGATCACTACCGTAGCCGACGATTTGCCGAACTTTCCGCCCAGCATCTCGCGCAGCGAGGCCTTCGCAGCATCAAGAGTAGGCTCGATGAGCACACCTTTACCGGCTGCGAGACCGTCGGCTTTAAGCACATACGGAGGTTGCAGTTGCTCGAGAAAGGCGAAGCCCTCGGCCAGCGTATCAGCGGTAAAAGCTTTGTAGCGGGCGGTAGGTATGGAGTGGCGCATCATAAACTCCTTGGCAAACTCCTTGCTGCCTTCGAGGCGCGCACCTTCACGCGAGGGACCGACCACGAGCAGCTGCGGGAGATGCTCGGCCATATAGTCAGTGATACCGGCCACGAGCGGGTCTTCATTACCCACGATGAGCATTTCGATACCGTTGGCTTCCACGAAAGCTTTCACCTCTTCGAAGTTCAGAGGATTGAGCGCCACATTGGTGCCGTAGGCGGGCGTACCGCCGTTGCCGGGAGCGATAAAAAGGTTGTCGACGAGAGTACTTTGAGAAGTTTTCCAGGCTATAGCCGACTCACGGCCGACAGATACAAGAAGCAATAAGGT
>CAMWUX010000084.1 GCA_947177605.1 uncultured Porphyromonadaceae bacterium | reverse complement strand
GGTATGTACAACACCGGCTATCAGAACGCCCTCTGCTCCGGCGTGGAGATGAGCTTCTGGGCCATGATGGCCTACGGCTTCCTTGCCATTCTTCCCAAGCTCGTCGTCACCTATGCCGTCGGTCTCGGCATCGAATTCACCATCGCCCAGATCCGCAAGGAGGAGATTATGGAAGGCTTCCTCGTCACCGGTATCCTCGTGCCGCTGATATGCCCCGTCACCACTCCGCTCTGGATGCTCGCTGTGGCCACCGCCTTCTCCGTGATCTTCGTCAAGGAAGTATTCGGCGGCACAGGCTTCAATGTATTCAATGTTGCCCTCACTACCCGCGCATTCCTCTTCTTCGCCTATCCGGCAAGCATGAGTGGCGATGAAGCCTTTATCGCTTCCAAGCCCATCTGCGGCCTCGGCGGTACGGTTCACTACAGCGATGCCGTATCGGGCGCCACACCGCTTGGTCAGCTCGCCACCGGCGCCGATCATATCACTAATGCAGTTGGCGATCCCGTCACCACCTGGGATGCCTTCCTCGGTCTTATCCCCGGCTCCTTCGGCGAGACCTCTACTCTCTGCGTACTCCTCGGCGCTGCTCTGCTGCTCATCACCGGAGTGGCCAGCTGGCGCATCATGCTGTCGGTATTCGCCGGTGGTCTCTTCATGGGCTGGATCGCCAACGTATTCCAGACCCCGACCTATCCTGCCTCGATGCTATCGCCCGTCGATCAGCTCGTCTACGGCGGATTTGCATTTGCCGCAGTGTTTATGGCCACCGACCCCGTCACCGCTGCCCGCACCGGCCTCGGCAAATATATCTTCGGTTTCCTCGTAGGCGTGATAGCGATTCTTATCCGTGTCTACAACAACGGCTACCCCGAAGGCGCCATGCTCGCCGTGCTGCTCATGAACGCTTTCGCCCCGCTTATCGACTACTGTGTGGTGCAGGCCAACGTATCCCGCCGTCTGCGTCGCGCCCGGTCTAACTCTTAAATCCGCTACCTACGATGAATAAGCAAAGCAATACATATACTATAATATACATCATCATAATGGTGGTGCTTGTAGGTTCGGCTTTAGCCTGGACTTCGCTTTCGCTCAAGCCTCTCCAGCAGGCCAACGAGAAGGCTGACCGCATGTGTCAGATTCTCGCTTCCGTCCATATCGAGGCCGACGGCACCAACGCCATCAGTGAATTCGACAAGTATATCACGGGTCAGCTCGTGGTCAACGCCCAGGGCGACACCATCGGCACCGATGCCTTCAATGTCGACGTAGCCGCGCAGGCCAAGCTTCCCGAAGCCGATCGTCAGCTCCCGGTGTTCGTCTGCCGCCTCGCCGACGGTTCGGAGAAGTACATTATCCCTGTCTATGGTGCCGGTCTCTGGGGCCCGATCTGGGGCTATGTGTCGGTCGACTCCGACGGTTCCACTATCTACGGCGCATACTACAGCCATCAGGGCGAGACTCCCGGCCTTGGCGCCCGAATCGCCGAACCCGAGTTCTGCGATAAGTTCGATGGTAAGCACCTATTCAAGGACGGCGTGTTTGCACCCGTCTCCGTAGTGAAGGCAGGTATGAAGCCACAGGCAAACGAAGATTATGTCGACGCCATTGCCGGAGCCACCATCACCAGCCGCGGTGTGGGCGATATGCTCGACAATTGTATGCGCCCCTATAAGGCATTTCTTGAATCCGTAAGCAAGCAATAAGAGATACTATGGCAGAAAAAATCAGCAATAAGAGCGTATTATTCAATCCGTTCTCCAAAAATAATCCTGTAATCGTACAGGTACTCGGCATCTGCTCTGTACTCGCCGTCACGGTGAGCCTCGAGCCTGCTATCGTCATGGGCATGTCGGTCATCGCCGTGCTTGCCTTCGCCAACGTGATTATATCCCTCATCCGCAACACCATCCCCACCAATATCCGCATCATCGTGCAGCTCGTAGTGGTGGCCGGTCTGGTAGTCATCGTGGATCAGTTGCTCAAAGCCTACACCTACGATGTGAGCAAGCAGCTATCGGTATTCATCTCACTGATCATCACCAACTGTATCCTTATGGGTCGACTTGAGGCGTTCGCTATGGCCAACAAGCCTTGGCCGTCGTTTCTCGACGGTATCGGCAACGGTGTCGGCTATGCGCTCATCCTCATCATCGTGGCCTTCTTCCGCGAACTGCTCGGCAGCGGCACCCTGCTCGGCTTTCAGGTCGTTCCTCAGTGGTGCTATGATCACGGCTACGTCAACAACGGCCTGATGATTCTCCCCCCCATGGCTCTCATCGTTGTGGGTTGCATCATCTGGGTACACCGCAGCTTCAATAAAGATCTGCAGGACGAGTGATAACGAATAGAAATTTACAATACACCATAAGATTAAAGTCCTCACGATGGAAAATCTGAATCTATTTATACGCTCGATATTCGTCGACAATATGATCTTCGCCTACTTCCTGGGTATGTGTTCGTTTGTCGCCGTATCGAAAAATGTTAAGACAGCTCTCGGTCTGGGTGTGGCTGTGACATTTATGCTCGTCATCACCCTCCCGATTAACTATTTGCTCAATACCTACGTGTTGCAGGCCGGAGCGCTCTCATGGCTCGGACCCGAATATGCGTCGGTCGATCTCAGCTTCCTCTCGCTCATTCTCTTCATCGCCGTTATCGCTTCGATGACCCAGCTTGTGGAGATGGCCGTCGAGAAATATTCACCCGCCCTCTACGGCTCGCTCGGTATCTTCCTCCCGCTCATCGCTGTCAACTGCGCCATCCTCGGAGGCTCCCTCTTCATGCAGCAGCGCGGCTTCAGCAGCATCATGACCGCCGTTAGCGCCGGCGCCGGTTGGGGTATAGGATGGCTTCTCGCCATCGTGGCCATTGCCGCCATACGCGAGCGTCTCGCCACATACTCCAATATACCCAAGCCTCTTCGCGGCATCGGTATCACATTTATCCTCACCGCGCTGATGGGCATTGCCTTCATGAGCTTCCTCGGTATTAAAATCTAAGACTTATGACACCCAACGCTATACTGCTCGAAATCTCAAACACCGGCATCACTATCTTGACCGGCGTGGGCATCTTTCTGCTCATCACTCTTGCTTTAGTGGCCATCCTTCTCACTGCCAAGCGCTTTCTGGTGCATACCGGCAAGGTGGATATCGTGATCAATAAAGACACTACCGTACATGCCGAATCCGGCAAACCGCTCCTCTCCACTATGGCCGACAACAATGTGTTCCTACCATCGGCCTGTGGCGGCAAAGGCAGCTGCGGCCAGTGCAAGGTGCAGGTACTCAGCGGAGGTGGAGAGATACTCCCCACCGAAGCCGTTCACTTCTCGCGTAAGGAAGTCAAGGATCATTGGCGCCTCGCATGTCAGGTGAAGGTGAAGGAGAATATGGATATCGCCGTACCCGCATCAGTCCTCGACATCAAGGAGTATGAATGTGAAGTCGTGTCCAACAACAATGTGTCTACCTTCATCAAGGAATTCATCGTAGCCCTCCCCGAGGGAGCTCACATGGACTTCATACCCGGTTCTTACGCCCAGATTAAGATTCCGCCCTTCGAGATGGACTACGACAAAGATATCGACAAGGCATCCATCGGCCCCGTATACCTTCCCGCGTGGGAGAAATTCGGCCTCTTCGGTCTCAAGTGCCGCAACACAGAGACTACAGTCCGCGCCTATTCGATGGCCAACTATCCCGCCGAGGGCGATCGCTTCATGCTCACCGTGCGTATCGCCACACCTCCCTTCAAGCCCAAGCCTCAGGTTGGCTTCATGGACGTGATGCCCGGTATTGCTTCAAGCTATATCTTCACCCTCAAGCCCGGCGACAAGGTGATGATGTCCGGCCCCTATGGCGACTTCCACCCCATCTTCGACTCCAATAAGGAGATGATGTGGATCGGTGGTGGCGCCGGCATGGCTCCGCTACGTGCCCAGATCATGCACATGACCAAGACGCTCAATTGCCGCGATCGCGAGATGCACTACTTCTATGGCGCTCGCGCCCTCAACGAAGTATTCTACCTCGACGACTTCCTGCAGCTCGAAAAGGAGTTCCCCAACTTCCACTTCCATCTTGCCCTCGACCGTCCCGATCCCGAGGCAGATGCCAAGGGCGTAAAGTACACCCCCGGATTCGTGCATCAGGTAATCTACGACACCTATTTGAAGGATCACGACAACCCCGAGGATATCGAATACTACATGTGCGGTCCCGGCCCAATGAGCGCAGCCGTCAATAAAATGCTCGATTCACTCGGCGTCAATCCCGAGGATATCCACTACGACAACTTCGGCGGATAACAACTATGCAGCAACAGATAATCACAGCCGTGACTCCGCAGGGGTTGCGGCTGGTGTGTGATTGGCGCAAGGATTCAGCGGTGGAGTATGTAGCCGCCATGATCGATGCGGGCAGCCGCGACGACCCGCAGGGTCGCGAAGGACTCGCGCATCTCGTAGAGCATACCATATTCAAAGGCACATCGCGACTCAAGTCGTCGACTATCATCAACACCATGGAGCGCGTAGGCGGCGAACTCAATGCCTATACCACCAAGGAACTCACCGCCGTCTACTCCGTATTTCCCGCAGGCCATGCCCGCAGGGCCGCTTCGCTAATAGCCGAACTTATCACAGACTCGCAGTTTCCCGAGTCCGAACTGGAGAAAGAGCGCGAGGTCGTCATCGACGAGATCAATTCCTACCTCGATATCCCCGCCGAAAACATCTACGACGAATTTGAGGATCTGGCCTTTGCCGGCACACCGCTCGGGCACAACATCCTCGGCACCGAAGCAAGCGTACGCGCAATGACTCCGGCCGACTGCCGATCGCATCTCTCCCGACTCTATCGCGCCTCATCCGTAGTCGTGGCCTATAGCGGTCCTATGCCGCCCGACAAAGCGATGCGTATCCTCGACAACGCATTCGCGTCTCTTCCGTCCGAACCTGCCTCGGAGCATCGAGCCCCGGCCGCTGTAGTTGACCCCTTCTACCGCGAACGCAGCGTCGACCTTCATCAGGCCAACGTAGTGATCGGAGCCGCAGCGCCCTCGCTCAACGATCCTGACCGGTTCGCCACACTGCTGCTGGTCAATATGCTCGGAGGCCCCAGCATGAATTCTCGGCTCAACATTGCCCTGCGTGAGAAGCGCGGACTCGTCTACTCTGTAGATGCGTGGGTCAATATGTATGCCGACACCGGCCTCTCCGCCATCTATTTTGGATGTGATAAAGAAGACGTCAGCCGTTGCCGTCGGCTGGTAGATCGGGAGATAGCCCGCTTGCACGACGCACCGCTCTCAGAGCGTGCACTCAGCATGGCCAAACGCCAGTATATCGGACAGATGACAGTTGCCGCCGACAACCACGAATCCCGGCTTCTTGCCCTCGCGCGCCAGATGCTTCACTACGGACGCATCTCCACCCCGGCCCGACAAGTCGAATTAGTCAACGCCATCACCGCCGACCAACTACGCGCCGCCGCCCACCGCCTTACCACCCCCTCCACCCTCATCATGCAGTAATCCCCACAGAAAATTTTTTTGAAAAATATGTGTTAGGCCGGCCCAACCCGGCCTTAACTTTGTCCCCCACAAACCCAAAATCCAACCGACGTATAGCGTCAGCCGGGATCGGAAGCTACAGCGCCGCAGGCGCCTGCCTTCTCTACCCTCAAAATCAAGCGGCGCATTGCGTTAGCCAGGATCGGAGCCTACAGCGCGTAGCGCCTGGCTCCGTCCCCCTCAAAATCCTAAAAATCAATCGTGCATTGTGCATTGTGCATCGTGCATCCAA
>CAMWUX010000083.1 GCA_947177605.1 uncultured Porphyromonadaceae bacterium | reverse complement strand
AGACACTGCCGGATGGCGCTATGCTCGGAATCTACGGGGTAGAGTCCGGATGGCGACTCGGCAAGCATACGGGTGATGAGGTCGCCGGCTACGACGAGCGTCTCCTTGTTGGCGAGCGCAATGTCCTTACCGGCACGGATAGCACTGATAGTGGGGGCAAGTCCGCTATAACCGACAGTGGCCGTGAGGACTGTATCGATCTGCGGCAATGTCATGGCTTCGGCTACGGCAGTAGCTCCGGCAGCTGTGGAGATGCCAAGCGGAGCAAGGGCATCGCGCAAAGCGGCATACTTAGATTCGTCGGCTATCACGGCCAGAGAGGGGCGGAAGCGGCGGGATTGCTCTATGAGCATATCCACATTACGGCCTGCCACAAGCACCTCGGCAGCAAAGCGATCGGGATGCGATGAGATAATGTCGAGGGTCTGCGTACCGATCGAGCCGGTCGAGCCGAACACGGCTATACGTCTGGGTGAATGGTCGGTATGATTGGCTGCGGTATGTAGTGACATTATTCTTCCTTGCTTTTTGTTGGAAATGCAAAGATAGCCAATTTTTACTTAATCGGCTCACTGAATCTGCATGAAAGCCAACCATGTGAATTTTTTTTTGATTTTTTTTGGAACATTATGAAACCGGCTGATGTTATAATTGCAACTCAGCTCCACAGGCATGGAGCACGAGGGAATAAAAAAGTCGTTTCTATCAAATCAATTCAAAAAAACTCCTTCTAAAACCTTTTCAAGATGAAAATGCATTTACTTTCTGCAGCAGCTCTTAGCGTATTCGCTCTCGCAGCTCCCGCCGTTCAGGCACAAGACACAGTGGTAGTTGACGAAACTATCGTAACAGTAGACCAGGCAGTGGACTGCAAGGATCACTATACATCGTCGTGGCGCGACAACTGGTTTATCCAGCTCGGCGCAGGTGTTCAGACACCTTTCGTAGAAAAAGGTCTGCCCGAAGATATGGGCAAAGCCGAACGCCACTATACCCCGGTATATAATATAGGTGCAGGCCACTGGTTCAGCCCCTACCTGGGAGTGCGCCTGTCGGGTATGTATGGCAAGATGCGCTGGGACTTCATGGCCAAGAATAAAGCCCAGATGGCAACAGTCAACGCCGACCTTATGTGGGATATGACCACCTCCTGCTGTGGAGTAAATCCCGACCGCGTATTCTCGTTTATCCCCTTCGTAGGTGTGGGCGGTACATACGTATGGGACTATAACGCATACAGCAATGATGTGCGCGCCGATCTTCACGGCACCCGCAAATCGCAGTGGATGGTGCCAGTATCGGCAGGCTTCCAGCTCCGCTTCCGCCTCTGTGAATATGTCGATTTCTTCGCTGAAGCACGCGCACAGTTTTACGGCGACAATTTCAACAACTACACTCAGGGCAAACCTATCGAGGCTAACGTAACTGCTATCGGCGGTCTGAGCTTCAACATCGGTGGCCGTGACTTCAAGAAATACAATGCTTGCGACTACATTGGCTACATCAACAACCTTAACAATCAGGTGAATGATCTCCGCGGCGAACTCGCAGCCACTGCAGCAGCTCTCGCTGTAGCCAACGCCCAGCTCCCCTGCCCCGAAGTAGAAGAAGCTGAAGTACAGGTTACTGAAACCGCTCTCCTCACTACCGTGCGCTTCGATATCAATTCCGACGTGATCTCCGGCGAAGAAATGGTGAACGTGTACAATGTAGCTCAGTACCTCAAGGCTAATCCCGACCTGAAGATCACCATCGCAGGCTATGCTGACCGCGACACCGGTACCGCCGCTTACAACCAGAACCTCTCCGAACGCCGCGCTCAGGCTGTGAAGAAAGCTCTCGTCAACAACTACGGCATCTCCGCCGACCGTCTCGATACACAGGCTTATGGCAGCGCAACCCAGCCTTACGGCACAAATAACTGGAACCGCATCGTAATCTTCGGCGCCAAGTAGACATCCCGCACCCCCAAATTCTACTCTCTATAATTATCGGAGACTGTGCTGCAGAAGCAGTGCAGTCTCCTTCTTTCTTTTTCCTGCCGAAAAGTGATCTCTACAGAAATCATTTTACTAAAATGATCTCTACACAAATCATTTTACCGGAATGATCTCTACAGAGATTATTTTTATTATATTTGCACCAAAATCAGTTATAAGCAAATGAATACTCTCAAAAGACAGTACAACCTGCTCCTTAAACATGTATCCACGCAGCATGTGCGACAAATCTACAATGAGATATCGTGGAACACAAGACTTATCGGCATCAAAGGAGCCCGCGGCGTGGGAAAGACTACCCTCATGCTACAGCGCATATGTCTAGCATTCGACAATCCTGAAAAAGCACTTTATGTGTCGCTCGACGATATTTGGTTTTCAAGTCATACCTTGCCACAACTCGCCGAACAAGCCGTAGCCGAAGGGATCACACATCTGTTTATCGATGAGGTACATCGACTTCCGGGATGGGAAAGACAAATCAAGAATGTCTACGACTTCTATCCGATGCTCAATATCGTTTTCACAGGATCTTCACTTCTTGAGATAGACCACTCGATAGCAGACTTATCGCGACGTTGCCTGATGTACTCACTACCGGGCCTCTCGTTCAGGGAATATCTCGGATTTGAATGTCATGATTTCGACAAATTGTCGCTATCCGACATTTTATACAATCATACAGAGATTGTCGGTCGACTCAACTCCGAGGGGACTATGGTGAAGCAATTCGCCAAGTATCTCCGCCATGGATTCTATCCTTTCTACAAGACTGAAAACGAGACAGACTACCTCGTAAGGGTCAACAATATGATCGCAAGCGTAATCGACTACGATATTCCTGCTGTTGAGAATCTTGAATACGCTACCCTAATTAAAGCGAAACAATTGCTCTCGATATTCGCATCACACTCGCCATCCCCCCTAAACGCCAAACTCACAGCCGAGATGCTCGAAGTATCGAAAAACCAACTAATAAAAATATTATCGCTTCTCGATCGCTCTCAGATATTACGACTGCTGTACTACAAGGCCGAACGTAATCCAAAGTCAATGGTAAAGCCTCAAAAAGTCTTGATCAACAACGCGTCGATACTTTATGCACTTGGCTACGCCGACAAGGGCAAAGTGAGAGAATCTTTCCTTGCGTCGATGATGGCTAAGGATCATGAGATCGCGTACCCGCTGCATGGAGATCTTCTCGTAGATAACCGATATATATTTGAAGTTGGCGGCGCAAAGAAGAGTTTCAGTCAGATTCGTGACCTTCCGGATAGTTTCGTTGTAGCCGACGATATAGAAATAGGAGTAGGCAATAAAATTCCGCTCTGGCTGTTTGGCTTTATATACTGATCCTTTCTGTTAATAAAATGTAATTTATGCCGGACAGGTGTGGGAGTTTTTTTGTAACTTTGCAGACGAATTCTAAGGTATCGGCGCGTGTGAACGCTTCCGGATCACATAAGTATATATAGGTTTTCTAAATAGTTTCGTTTTTTCAGGTACAATACTTTTCCAGGTATGAATCTCTCAGGACCAATCCAATTCAAGCCGAAGCTCTTTTCGGCTCTCACGCACTATTCGTCAGCAAAATTCAAGGCCGACCTTATAGCCGGTATCGTAGTGGGTATCGTGGCTCTGCCACTTGCCATCGCTTTTGCCATAGCGTCGGGCGTAAGCCCCACGGTGGGTCTGGTGACTGCCATCATCGGCGGCTTCCTCGTGTCGGCTCTCGGTGGCTGCTCGGTGCAGATCGGCGGTCCGACGGGCGCGTTCATAGTGATCGTGGCCGGCATCATTGCGAGCTACGGGCTTGAAGGGCTGTACATAGCCACTGCCATGGCCGGTCTGATACTTATACTGATGGGTCTCTTCCATCTGGGCACGGTGATAAAGTTTATCCCCTACCCGGTGGTAATCGGCTTCACATCCGGTATCGCACTCACGATCTTTTCCACACAGATCAATGACTTCCTCGGGCTCGGTCTTACCGACGTCCCCTCCGATTTCCTCAGCAAATGGGGTGTGTATCTGCGCTCTATGGCCAATATCGATATGCCGACGGTGATCGTAGGCGTGGCATCGTTGCTGCTGATTGTGGTGGTGCCTCTGATATCGAAAAAACTGCCCGGCTCGCTTATCGCTATTATAGTGATGACGGCCGCCGTATGGGGTGCCGGTATGATATGGCCGGAATTCCACGTCACTACGATCGGCGACCGCTTCGGTAATCTCTCTACCGACATTCCCCAGCCTCACGGCTTCGTGTTGAGTATGCAGACGATCAACGACCTTCTGCCGTCGGCCTTCACCATCGCAATGCTCGGAGCGATCGAATCGTTGCTGTCGGCTACTGTGGCTGACGGTATCACCGGTTCGCGCACCAACACCAATACCGAGCTGATCAGCCAAGGCGCGGCCAACCTCGTGGTGCCTTTCTTCAACGGTATCCCCGTGACCGGCGCCATAGCCCGCACAATGACCAATATTACCAACGGCGGCCGCACACCGGTGGCCGGCATCATCCACGCCATAGTGTTGCTGATCGTATTCCTTTTCGCTATGCCGCTTATCAATATGGTGCCTATGGCCTGCCTTGCTGCCGTGCTGATTGTAGTGAGCTACAATATGAGCGGCTGGCGCACGGTGCGCGGTATGCTCCACAATCCGAAGGGCGACATCACAGTGCTTGCCGTCACTTTCCTACTCACCGTGATCTTCGATCTCACCATCGCAATTGAAATCGGCCTGCTGCTGGCTATCATCCTCTTCCTGCGCCGCGTGACCGAAAACACGGAGATCCGCGTATACTCCGAGCAACTCGATGCCACTGCCGGCACCGACTCCACCGCCCACGAGGTTCTCGATGTGGACAAAGGAGTGGAGGTCTACGAAATCGACGGCCCCTTCTTCTTCGGTGTAGCTACGAAGTTTGACGAACTGATGCGCGCCTCGATGAAGCGTAAGCCGGTGGTGCGTATCCTGCGTATGCGTAAAGTACCCTTTATCGATGCCACCGCTATCCACAACCTCGAAATACTCATCAAGTCGTCGCAAAACGATGGTATCGAAATCGTGCTCTCCGGTGTGAATGAACGCGTAGCTCATACGCTCGAAAATGCGGGGGTAGACAAACTCATCGGTCACGACCATATATGCAACCATATATCAAAGGCCGTGAAGATGGCCAACGAGATCGCGCGCCGCGGTGCGGAGCATACACACATATAATATATATAGGTGTTGTATCCCGGGTAGCAATCAAATGTTAACAAACCGCGATTTTCTAAACAAATTTTTCGATTTTTTCACAAAAAAATTCGCCTGCAACAAAAAAAAGCAAAAAAATGCTTGCGGTATCAAAAAAAGGTATTACCTTTGTGGCGTTTTTGAAGCTAAAAATATTGTTTTATTTAATCTAAATCACAAAACGAAATGAAAAAGTTATTTTTATCTCTTGCTGTTGTTATGAGCGTATCTATGTTCTCCTGCGGTAGCGAAGCTAACAAGGCTGAAGCAACTGACTCCGTAGCTGATACCACTACTTGCCAGAACGACACTTGCTGCCAGAAGGACTCCACCGCTGACACTACCAACGTAGCTGACAGCGCAGTTGTTGCCGACAGCGCAGTTGTTGCTGAATAATTAAGCATACAGCAATACAAAAGCATAGCGACTCGTACACCAAGTGTGCGGGTCGCTCTTTTTATATCTAAAAAAATGCCAAAGGGATAGGTTATTGAATATCTTTTGCGTAAATTTGCCATATCAGACTATAATAATTTCACAAGCATACATCAGATTATGAAACTCAACTATCTCTTTGCCGCTGCTGCCTTAGCAATAGCATCGTGCAGCAATGCCA
>CAMWUX010000082.1 GCA_947177605.1 uncultured Porphyromonadaceae bacterium | reverse complement strand
TAGGACGCAAGATTTTCATTCTTGAAAGAGGAGTTCGATTCTCCTATGGGCTACCAATAACATAAACGACATTTAATAAGATAATTAAAAGCAATGGCAAACCATAAATCATCGCTTAAAAGAATTCGTCAGACAGTAGTTCGTCGCCTCCACAACCGCTACTACGCAAAGACCGCCCGCAATGCTGTGCGTCGCGTACGTCGCATGACCAACAAGGCTGAAGCAGAAGCCGCACTCGTGAAGGTGACCAAGATGCTCGCCCAGCTCGCTTCAAAGAAGGTAATCTCCAAGCACAAAGCCGCTAACCTCACCAGCAAGCTGCAGCGCTACGTCAACAAACTTGCCTAAAGCAACCCACAGGAGCAGGCTCATAAGAGCAGGCTTCATAATGGCCCATTCGTCTATCGGCTAGGACGCAAGATTTTCATTCTTGAAAGAGGAGTTCGATTCTCCTATGGGCTACTTCGCGACGGATCTCTCTTGAGATTCGTTGCTTTTTTAGTACCTTTGCCTCATGACCACACACATCACACCTCACATCATACCATCCGACGTAGCCGAGATGCTCGACCAGGAAGCCCTGCGCATCAACTCTCCCGAGTTTATCGACCTTGACCCCGTACAGTTTCCCCGCCGCTTCACCAAGCTCCAGGATATAGAGATCGCTGCCCTAATATGCTCGTCGATCTCATGGGGCAACCGCACCATGATACGCCGTTCGTGCGACCGCATGCTCGCCCTAATGGGTCATAATCCATACGCATACGTGATGGAAGAGGGCTACGAGGATTTGCCCGACTGCAACATTCACCGTACTTTCTTCGCGCGCAACCTCCGCCACTTCCTGCGCGGGCTCCACTCTATATATAGTCGCTACGACTCGCTCAACGACTTCGCACGCGGCTGCCGGATAGCCGACGATCCGACTCCGGCGTGGGCGCTTGCCGACGCACTCAACCACGCTTTCGCCGACGCCAACGGCGGCTGCGGTGATTCCCGTTGCCTTCCGCTCAACCTCTCTACCACAGCCCTCAAACGCCTGAATATGGCCCTGCGCTGGCTGGTGAGAGATGACGGCATAGTAGATTTGGGGGTGTGGGACTGCATAACACCCGACCGGCTATATATCCCTCTTGACGTACATGTAGGCAATGTGGCGCGTCAGCTCGGTCTGCTCACACGCAAGGCCAACGACCGACGGTCGGTGATCGAGCTGACTGAAACGCTGCGGCAGCTGCGCCCTGAAGATCCGGTATGGTTTGATTACGCACTCTTCGGAATAGGCGCAAAACTATAAGCGCCAATCGGAGGCACTGCGACGCATTACGATAGCACCGCGATCGAGAAGATAGATGGTTGGGAAAGAGGGGATGTAATAAAGATCGTCGAAGTCCACATCCTCTTGCGGAAAGTAGCCTACGATCCATTCCGGGGGAAGAGTATCGGCGTATGACTGCCAGAGGTCGGGATGCGAATCGTAGGGGGAAATGAATACCACCTGTAGTGCGCCCGATGCTATCTGCGCCGCCACGTCGGCATCGGCACAGAGCTCCGAGGCAAACGCGTGGCAGTCGTGGCAATCCGGGTCGAAGAATACAAGAAGCGTACGTGCTTCAGGCGCAAGAGATTCGAGAAGGCGCCTGCGAGCGCCGCTGCGGTCGATAAATGCGAAGTCGGTGGCTACGGTACCGAGTGCGTTTTTCTCAATACAATCGAGCTTGAACGCAGTGTATACAGCCTCGGGGGAGTCGGAAGGCAACGCAGTGAGTAGGGAGCGACACATCTGCTCATAAGCGCGGTCATCATAAACGGGCGATTCCGTTTCGCCGAGATAACTGTGAGATAGACGGCTGATCAGCATGAGTGCGTCAGAATCAGCAGCTGCCCGGCCGACAAATTGGTCAAATGCACGTGAGACGCCCTCCGCAGATGCGTGAGGCGCCACGCTGAAAAAGTTTACGAGATTAATCTCCATGAATGTGGAGTCGCGGCGAAGCGCGGTATCAGCCCAATCCATAGCGTCCCAGAAGTGCTCAAGGATATAGTCGGCGCGCTGCGCAGGAACCCTTAGTTGCGCCGGGACATCGGGCAGGGGCAACTCAACCGGAGCCGTAGCCTGTACGGCAACCGAGCATATCATTGCGATGGCTGTGACTATGAGTTTATGCATCGGGCTTCATAAAAATCGGATGCGCAAATATAATGAAATATTTCAACAATGCGGTTACCATTATAGAATAAGGGAGCGGCAGAACGGATCCGCCACTCCCCTGAAGATTTTTTTTGCAATAGGGAATCTTATTTCACTGTCATCGGGAGTGTACCCGGAGTAGACTGCCATGGCTCTACGTTGACTGTAAATTTGATAGGATCGCCGAGCACGGGCTTGCCGGGGATAGGATCGTCAGGATCTGTGTAGCCGGCGCCGTGGGTGAAGTCGAGGGTATAGACATACTTCTTACCTGCCTCCCATGTGCCCGACAGAGGTATCGTGGCCCATGCATACTGACGTTTCTGTCCGGTGACTTCATCGGTTCGGTTGTCCGACGGGAATGGATATACAGTGGTGCCGGTGGCATTGGCTGTGATCTGTACGTAGACGGAGAGATATGCTTCGCGGGCTACATTATCGGGATCGGAGGTAGGGCTCCATGCAGTAAGGGTTTGCGGCAGCAGCATAGCATTGCCGTCGGGGCCCATGATCGACACGGCCGAGTCACCGAGAGTAACCTCAGGACAGCGGGAGGTGTAGACCTGCGTATCGTGCCAGTCATCGAGCGTCCAGGTATTGGTGGCGAAGTCGAAATTGGCGAGGTACTGGGCGCGACCGATTCGCACACCTGCTACCTTGAAGGTAAACTGCGTATTGTCGGATTTGGCGCGAATCTCGATCTGCGACAGACGGTGACCGAACGTAAGTTCGAGACCTGCTTCTTCATTGATCGACTTCTTACCGGTGCCATAGGCCGTGATGAAGTCAACCTGATTTTTGATCGAATCGGCTACGGCGAAGTTGACAAGAGTCTTTTCGGTAGAGTTGAACACAATACCGTCGCCCGAGCCGTCGGTAGTAGCGTCGCCGCCGGGGAAGAGTTCATCAAGCGAAGGCGAATAAGCATAGAAATCGAGAGGAGTATCGTCGCCCGGCCAGTAGTAGGGCACTGCTGAATTGTAGAATCCGTCGCCTCCCTTGGTGTATGCCACATTATTTATATAGGGGGTGGTGCCCAGGAATGATGTCACGTAGAATGTCTGGAGGTTTGCGTTAGTTACCTCGGTAGCGCGTGAACCCATAGCCGGTCGGAAACTGATGGCATCACCTCGGTTGATACTCACGGGCTCGTCGTCGGCGCACGATGTCAGCGCCATTGCGACCATTGCGGTTACCAATAATGTAGTCGTTTTCATAGTTGTGTGTTGTGTGTGTTTTATAATTAGTGTATTTTCTCTACATATTCAGATCGATGTGTTCTACAAGCCAGTCCTCCACTACGGGACGGAGACCGCCGGCGAAGTCGATGGGTTTGGGCACCGGGAGCCCGCGGAGTACGATGTGTACGTTTCTCGGATCGGGAGCGTTGTGAGCCTGGTCGGTGACGTCGAAACTGTAGGCCCATGCGGAACCGTCGGTAAGGAAGACGTGCAGACGAAGCTCATTTATATATCTAATGTCTGGACACTGCCCAAAGTTCAGAAATTCGCCGTGAATTTGCGAGCCGTCGTCGGATATGGTCATACTCAACGGCATAGTCACATTATTGACCGACGGATGGTGTGTCCCGGGATCATAGCCGTCAGCAAGGCCGGAGAAGGTGGCGAAGATATTGCGGTCGGCTACCGATGCCGGATTGTCGATATCATAGATGTCGATCGTATAGTGGCATCCCGACTCTTCGGGATACATCGTGAGTGTCTTCTCCGTATCCGAGGGATTGAGTGAGAATGCCTCTCCGGCGTCGGACCAAAGTAAGCAGGGCGTCTGCACGAGAGCGGAGTCCTGTAGTTCACCCTCTTCCGGATCGGAGGTGCGCAGATCTGTGAGCGATATACCGGCTACCGGAGGTGTATGAATCTCGAAGGTCTCGATAGCTCCGGTGTTGCGCAGCTCGGCCCAGTCGGTGTTGTCGTTGTTAACACACAGCGCCGTATAGGAACCTACGGGTACTGCGATCTCACCGCCGGTGCAATTCTGGAACACATAGCGCAGAGGCTGACCGCCGCCATCGGGATAGAGATAGAGCGCCATCGACTGCGGGTGAGCATCGGGAGCCTTTTGCCAGTCGAACACCACATTGATACGCATCATCGTGCTCTCATCGTCGTCGAAGCCCTTGTGCCGGCATCCGAAGGCCACCAGAGCCATCAGTGCCACAAACGTGTATGTAGTAAATCGCTTCATTTTCTCCGGAGTATTACTTGTTATAGTTGTCGCGGCCTATAAGCCACACGAGAGATATTTCCGCTTTCGTAGGACCGAACCAGTTGATATGGCGTGTCGACTGCCATGTGTAGCCACGACCCGATCGGGAGGGCTCATATTTGATGTAGTTTCCACCGAAATAACCTATACCGATGGTGAAATCGATGTTGAGCCTGCGGCGCACCGGAAGAGAGAATCCATACTCCACACCGCAGTAGAAATTACAGCGGTCGAAGATCGTGCGATGCGGACGGCCACCCATCACGCCCTTGCCTCCGAATTCGAAGTCATAGGTCACAGCACCAGCGTATGCTCCGATATGATGGCCCGTTAGCGGCTTCTCATCAGCCAGTCGTCCGAACCAGCGGCGCACAGCCACATCGCCCCCATAGGCACGCCAGTAGCGGTGACGGTGATCATTGTCCCACCATCCGTAAGTCCAGTTACCCACTACCGACCAGTTGCGGCCTACATAGAACTCCGCACCGATTTCGGGCAGCGCCAGCGCATCGTGGATCAAATTGGTCTTGAGCGCCATATAGAACGGACGGTGCTCCGTTGCCAATGTCACCTCATCGGGAATCCACTCCACCACCGTGTCGCCGAACATCGGCTCGAGAAGTATCGTATCGACGATCACGGGGGTGGGAAGCGTCTCGCGCTCATATTCCATAGTAAGCCGCGAGTAGCGAAGCGAGGGAAACATACGTGAATACATATACCGGTAAGTACGGCCACCATTGATGCGTTTCAGTCGGGCGAATGCGCGGTTTTCAGCCACGAGGTTGTCAGAGTCTGCCGTGACGATATCCGACACTATGCTCATCGCCTCATTGCGGGCGGGCATCAGTGTATCGGCATCGATCATCCGGAGCAGACCGCGCCAGTCGCGGCCCTCGTATTCCTCCGTTGTGAGGCTGTCGGGAAGCTGTATATATCGGGAGATAAGGTCGAAAATACTTTGGGCTCGACGGGTCGACAGCAAGTGGTTGAACCGCGCTGTACCCTCGGGCGAAGCCGCACCGACCACGCGCACCGACTTCAGACGGTAGACGGCCGATGTGTCGGCGGCAATACTGTCGAGCCAGCCGAGAAAACCGCCGATATTCCGACCATTGTCGGCCAATGCGGTATCCACATCCCAGTGCGACTGCCGGAAGCGGATCGTAGTGGAATTGGTCAGCTCCTGAGCGCCTGCGGTGAGAGCCACCTGCATGAGCGCCAAGAGCAGAACCCACTTCGCTGCGGCGACGAACCGCGAAGCCTTGCCTCCATATTCCGGCATAGATGTTTTCATAGATAAAGAGAATCTGATAGTAGTGTGTGTGTACGATAGTTGAAACGCCGCCCCTGACGGGCTCCGTTTGTAATTAAAACGCCCCACACCGCATATTGTTCCGAGTGCAATATCAGTGAATGAATCACAAAATATCAGAAGTATGGCCGCGCAAAAGTAAGCAAACCGAAGTATACACCTATTATTCAACTCCATACCCTCAGCGCATCGATAATCATATGCCATCGCTTCAACTACAAAATTT
>CAMWUX010000081.1 GCA_947177605.1 uncultured Porphyromonadaceae bacterium | reverse complement strand
TTTCTCAGTGCCTCCTGATTCTGAGTAGTAGGAGATTCGGCGAATGTCCGGATTAAGCTTCTTTCTGATCGAGGTTTTGCTGACATAAACCGAGTTTGAGGTTTGTTGAATCAGTACTCCTATTTCTTTTGTAGAGAAGTCGGCTCGCAATAAGCATAAAATCTGAATCTCCCTTTCGGAGAATACTCCCGGATAGTCTTTGATGAGTTTCGCATGGAAGGAATCGTACAATTCGTCAATCACGGGATATAGATCTTGCCAGTTGACCAATGTATCGGATATGTAGTCGGAGTTACCGACATTACTGATTTTTCTCAGTGCCTCCTGATTCTGAGTAGTAGGAGATTCGGCGAATGTCCGGATTATACCTATCTGCTGCAATAGTGCCTTTTTCAATAGAGTCTGCTTGTCGTCTGCGGATGATGCGGCCGCCGCTTTTGAAAGTTGTGTCAATGCCTCTATCCGCTCTTCTGCCTCGATAAGCTTTTGCCGTCTACGATGTGCGACCATGTAAATTATACCGATAAGCATAAGCGCAACTAACATAACGGCTGCTATTAACAGCCACATACGTTGTCGCTCGATGGTGAGCTCATAGTTGCGACGACTCAGGTCATACGAGGTTTCAAGCGCGTCATCGCGTTCTTGTATCTTTGTCGCAAGGTCATTGCTGACTCTTCTGAGCGATAGGGCGGTGTTGGATAGACGGCTTAAGGAGAGTGCACCGGTATGTTCGTAATCCAGTACAATCTTTAGAAACTCCAGATATGAGGCAGCCACCGGGTCGCGGTAGAATAAATCTATATCCAGACTCCCGATGAGATCCGCATATTCGTCAGCTCCTTTTATATTGCCGGAGTTGAGCTGGAGATTAATCATCGGGACATAAAACTCTGCAAGTTTTTCAGCCGGTGCGCCGTTCATTCGCCCGATGGCATCTTTCAGAATATTTGCAGCCTTTGTCGATGTCTCCCGTCGCTCTCCCAGAGCGGCAGCATAGTTGACACGCAAATAAATCCATTCTGCCGAGCCCGTCTCCGGAGCCTCCGGCAAAGCAAATAAAGAATCGCATAGCGCAACCGCATCAGAACTTCTACCGAGTGCGACGAGCGGTGTTATCTTTTTGATTTCAAAATTGAAGCGCTCATTATTGTCTTCAGCCAATCGTATTTGCCTCTCAATTATATCCAAAGACCGGGAATAATCTTTATCCGAAAACGAAAATCCAAGGAGTTCTTGATTGAGAGTCTTTTGATTTGTTTCAGGAATATTGCAGACTACCGAATCAATAAAAGAGAAGGCATCGTCTTTACGGTCTATCGATCTTAAGTGATGCGCATAAGCAATGACAGATTCAAGATATGCTATCGTATCGCCCTTATCCTTAAAATATTTGACAGCAATTGGGATAATGGTATCAGTAACAAGCGAACGCCCCAAATATCTGTTGGCTTTGGCGTGGGTCAATGCGTACCGGGCTTTATCCTCATCACCGATTAGGCTGTTGAAATCGACTTTTTTAAGGAGTATATAAGCACTGTCGGGTCGCTCATCAACAATATTAGCTGCTATTTCTAACGCTTTACTTTGCTCTCTGCCACATGAGGCCATGAAAGAGAGACTGAATACCAATAGCGATATTTTGATGAAATTACGAATGCTCATTTATAACGACTTAGAAAAATGAGGGGAGGCTATCGGGTGATGAAGTGCCAGTTATAGACTACGTGGGGGCGATACTCGGGCTGAGAGCGGAGGTAGTTGATGAGGTAGTAGCGGATGTCCTTCGGGGTGGTGGCTATGTTGCGTTTCAGCAGTTCGTCGCGCGACAGACCGGCGCCGAGAGTGAGATGGTTGCCACCACCGCCGGCACGATAACTGTTGACGGCCACAGTATATGTGGCATCGAGATCGAAGGGTGTGCCGTCGGAGAGCGACAGTATATTCACTCGCTTGCCGGGCTCGGCGTTGCGGTCAACGGTATAGTCGATGCCCATAGCCGAGTCGTAGTTGTAGAGCGGGTAGCGGGTAGCGGTGTCGAGCCACTGGCGGTACGACTCTTCGAGATGACCGAGTATCTCGCGGCCGGTGAGCCGGAGCGTGCATAAGTTGTTTTCGTACTTATACAGTTTAAACATATCAGCCATAGTGAGCGTGCCCTCGGCGATCTCTGTATCGAGGCTAAGCGGAGCGGCAAGCGAAATCTGCGCGCCGGTGACGTCGAGCTGGAGTTCGTGGAGGAGCGTCATCATAGCCGACGGACCGGCAAGAGCATCGGTGGAGCGTATGGGAGCCGCGATATTGGTGATTGGTTGCTCCACGAAGTCTTTGACCGCGGTGAAGTCGGGCGCAAACTCGGCCATAAAAGATGCCGAAGGTTCGACGTCGTCGAGTTTTATGATGGATCCTTCGAGTGTGGGGCGATCGCCGTTATCGCTCCATGTGATATTCAGTACTCCCACAGCCTGAGCGTTGGCGGCCGGGTTGAGCGCCCATACGGCGCGACCGTCGGGGCCGGCTACAGTGTCGCAATACTCGCGGTGGTCGTGACCCATGAATACGGCATCAAACCCTTCGACCTGCCGGGCTATCTCAAGCGATTCGTTCTCGCGGTAGCCTGCGGTGGTCTGAGCGGAGTTGTGCCCGGAGTGGAAAAGTCCTATCACGATATCGGGCCGGTGCTCGCTGCGTACCTTATCAATCCAGTAGCGTGCCGCAGGCACCATCTCCTGAAATTCAAGTCCGCTCCATAAGCGTTCGGGAAGCCACGCCGGGATGGCAGGAGTAAGCAGTCCGATGATGGCAATCTTGTGGCTGCCTACATTCTGAATGAGGTAGGGGGTGAAATACGGTTCGCCCGTAGTGCGGTCGATGACGTTGGCCGCAAGTGTAGGCATTTCAAGTTGAGAAGCTACACGGTCGTAGACGGCGTGGCCCGTCTCGATATCGTGATTACCTTCGCCGATGGCATTATACCCGATATGGTTGAATATGCGGGCAGCCAGATGCGGGGTGACTGTATCGATAAAGTTGTAGTAATAAGCGCTTGGCTGCCCCTGAAGGAAGTCGCCGTCGTCAAGTATCAATAACCGATCGGGCGTGTTTTCGCTGCGCAACCTATCCACTACCGTGGCCACACGCGCAAGACCGCCCGAAGTCGGTACGCCCTTGATGAAATCGTAGGGGAAGTAGCTGCCGTGAACGTCGGTAGTGTAGACTATTGTGGTGATGTCGGGCGATGATGCTTTCACTGACAAGGTGGTTAGAAATGCAAATAGTGGTAAGATGAAGCGATGCATAGATGATTACTGAATAAGAAAACATTGGACTTTGCCGATCTTGAGTTCACCGACGAGCTTGAGCGGCACATGGCCGGGCGAAGTGGATAGCCACGCGTCGATCGGGCGCGACGTCTCCTTCTTGCCCTCGCTTGTGAAGGTGAACCGGATATGGTAGACCGGCTGAGTGATTTTATCCATTTTGAGATCTTCCTTCCCCAGATAAGTGATGGCGAGGAGCTCTTTGCGCTTGCCGGAGAAGATGTTGACAATCTGCTTGTAGCCCGGCTTGAGAGTCGAGTAGGGGAGTGTACGGATGTAGTAGAACGACGAGAGAAGGTCGACAGTCGGCCCTGTGGCCGAAAGCGAGATAGATGTCTCGGTGTTGGACGTATCTTTTTTGCCGCGACGGATGCGACGGCACACGGCCGATGATGTGTTGCCTGACCGTGAGAATTTCAAGATGTCGTGGGCGTAGCTTCCATCTTCGTGGGCTATGCGGTGATATACCTCCGGCATAAACGTGGAGGAGGAGAAAGTGGTGGTAAGGGTATCGCGTACCTTATAGAGTACGTCGGCCCACGGCTGTGTACGGGCGTAGAGCCTTGCGTCGAATGTAGAGGCATTGGGGCGGGTGAGCACGAAGCGTGCAGTGCCCGCCTGCTTGTGGATAAGCCCCCACTTATATGTGATCTTGTAGTTGAGTGTCTCGGGACTGAGCGACTGCGCGGATACCGACAGAAGGCTGCCGAGCAGCAGAGCGAGCGAGAGGAGAAGTCGGGACATTTATTTGCGGGTTAGTTCGAGAAAGGGGAGTGCGTCGCGCGACGACTGTTCGATGCGCTTGTTGCGCCAGCACTTGCGGCATACGGCGATGTATCGGTCGTCGCCGCCAATCTCAACTTGCGCGCCCTCTTCCACGAAGTCGCCTTTAGAATCTATACGGGCGTTGATTATGGTCTTGCGTCCGCAGTTGCATGTCGACTTTATCTCGTCGATCGAGTCGGCTACCTCAAAGAGTCGGCGCGATCCTTCGAATAGATGGCTCTGGAAGTCGGTACGGAGACCATAGCACACCACATTGCTGCCGAAATCATCCACTACGCGGGCAAGCTGATCGACCTGTTCGGGGGTGAGAAACTGCGACTCGTCGACCAGAAACCAGTCGATGATGAGCATATTTTCCTCAAAAAGGCTCTGTGCGAGTTCGTAGAGATTGGTATCGTTGCGGATCCACTTGCATTCGCGTTCGATGCCGATGCGGGAGCGGATCACGCTGCGTCCTTCGCGGGTGTCGATGATTGGCTTGAGGCACACGTACTTCATGCCGCGTTCTTCGAAGTTGTAGGCCTGAGTGAGTAGCAGAGCCGTCTTGGCCGAGCCCATAGTGCCGTAGCGGAAATATAATTTACCTTTGCGGTTCATTGCTGGTGATGTGGTTGAGATTGAACATCAACAAAAGTAATAAGAAAAGTCGGGATAGCGGGAGTGGGGAATGTTAAAAAATCTGCTCGACGCGCAACACCCTTTGTGTACGGCCAGTGACGGGGAAGTGAATCGAGCGGCGCACACCGGGTACCCAGAGGATCGTGTCGCCCTTCACCATTACCTTTGTCACTGCCTTGACGGCTACCGAGATTTTGGCATCATTGAAGATGTCGGACAGCTTTTTGCTCCGTCCCCCCATCCCGAAAGGCTGCATACGGTCGCCGGGCTTCCATGGACGGAAAGTATAGTCGGAGCCGAGTTTGTCGGCATCAAAGAGGGCGCAGAATGGCGACGTCGGCATTTCGATATCCGCGGCATCTTCAACCGACTCAGTGATCGTCGGCTCGGAGAGTCGATTACGTATCAGGATTCCGCGGTTGATGCAGGCGGTATTGCCGGTTGTGGAGGTGAAGAGCTGTCCGCTGCCTTCGGCCGCCGCCATCATGTCGGTGGCCTGCGTACGTGTGAACCCGTCGGGGGCGAGCACTCTGAACAGCACTTCGTCGGCTTGAGGTATCTCGGCAGCAAGCGCTTTGATATCTATATTGCCGTGCCGGTCGGTATGGCGTATGACTGCCGCGGCACACAACTGCTCAAGCAACATCCAGTCACTGCGCAGATGGTTGATGGATGTAGTGATGCGTTCGAGGTAGTCCGGAAAATGTCGGGATATGGTGGGGAATACATCATTGCGCAGACAGTTGCGCCGGTACTCGTTGGTCAGATTGGATGAGTCGACTACGAACGTGCGGCCGCAGTCGGCGAGATATGCTTCTATCTCGGCTCGCGACAGGCAGAGCAGCGGACGCACCACGCCGTCGATATTCCGAGGAAGCATAGCCCGCATACCGGCTATGCCGGTGCCTCTTAGAAGATTGAGCATCATGGTCTCGGCGTTGTCGTCCTTGTTATGAGCTACGGCCACTATGCTGCCCGGCGCTTCCGCACGGAGTTCTTCAAACCAATCGTAGCGTATACGTCGGCACACCATCTCCACTGACTCGCGGTGTCCGGCTTCCACAGAGCAGTCTTTCACGCAGAGCCTGATGCCAAGCTCATCGCATAGCCGGCGCACCGACAGCTCGTCGCGGTCGCTCTCCGCTCCGCGCAGGTGATAGTTGCAATGGGCGGCGAGAAGCGTATATCCCAGTTGGTGCAGTATCAGAAGCAGCGCTACAGAGTCGGCACCTCCACTTACCCCAACGATCACAAGCGGGCACTCAC
>CAMWUX010000080.1 GCA_947177605.1 uncultured Porphyromonadaceae bacterium | reverse complement strand
CCACGTCTTCGGGCATGCCTTTCTTCACGGCTTTCTTTAGTCCGTCGATGGCGTCGCGGCGGGCGTTGCGCACGGATACTTTGGCTGTCTCGGCTTCGGCTTTCGACTGCTTTACGAGGGCTTTGCGGCGCTCTTCGGTGAGCGGGGGGATGGAGAGACGGATCACTTCACCGTTGTTTTCGGGTGTGATGCCGAGCTCGGAGTTGATGATGGCTTTCTCGATCTCGCGAAACATTCCCTTCTCCCAGGGGGTGATGGCGATGGTGCGGGCGTCGGGCACGGATACGTTGGCCACATTGGAGATGGGTACGGTGGAGCCGTAATATTCCACACGGATGCCGTCGATGAGTTTCGGACTGGCTTTGCCGGCACGGATGCGGCTGAGCGATTCGTCGAGATAGGCTACGGCCAGTTGCATTTTTTCTTCGGCCGGGTTGAGAAATTCGGAGGGTTCCATGATATATATGATTTTGATTAATTAATAGACTGTGGTACCGATATCGAGGCCTTCCACTACTTTGGCCAGATTGCCGGGTGTGTCCATGTCGAACACTACGATGGGGAGGCCATTTTCCTGACAGAGGGCCGTGGCTGTGAGGTCCATCACGCGGAGGCCGCGCTGGAGGACTTCGCCATAGGTGATGCGGTCGAATTTCACAGCCGAGGGATCCTTCTCCGGATCGGCGGTGTACACGCCGTCGATGCGTGTACCCTTGAGCATCACGTCGGCCGAGATCTCCACGCCGCGCAGTGCGGCGCCGGTGTCGGTGGTGAAAAACGGATTGCCGGTGCCTCCGGCCAGAATTGCCACCTTGCCTTCGGAGATGGTCTCCTTGGCGCGCATGGCGCTATACTGCTCGCCAATGGGATACATGCCGATGGCTGTGAGCACACGTGCCGGCTGTCCGATGGCTTCGAGAGCGGAGCAGAGAGCCAGCGAGTTGATGGTGGTGGCAAGCATACCCATCTGGTCGCCCTTGATGCGGTCGAAGCCTTTGGCGGCTCCCTGAAGGCCGCGGAATATGTTGCCGCCACCGATCACGATGGCTATCTCCACGCCCTGCTGAGCCAGCTCGGCTATCTGGCGGGCGTACTGGTCGAGCCGCACGGGATCGATGCCGTAGCCCTGATTGCCCTGCAGCGATTCGCCGCTGAGCTTCAAAAGTATTCTTTTGTATTCTGTTGCCATAATCGTCGTTGTGTTTTATATAGGATTTAATCAATTGCCTGTGTTGAGTACGGGCTGAGCGGGTTCGTCGGCGCAGAGCACCACGAGCAGATTGCTCACCAGCGCGGCTTTCTCCTTGCCGTCGAGTTCCACCACCTTGCGCTCTTCGAGACGGTCGAGTGCCATCTCCACCATAGTCACGGCGCCGTCGACGATCTTCTCGCGAGCGGAGATGATAGCGGCGGCCTGCTGGCGGCGGAGCATGACGGCGGCGATTTCGGGGGCGTAGGCCAGATAGTTGATGCGAGCCTCGACTACTTCCATGCCGGCCATGGCCAGACGGTCGTTGATTTTCTTTTCGAGCAGCTCGTTGATTTCCTCACCGCCGTCGCGCAGCGTCAGTTCACTGTCGGCGGAGCCTGTCTGGTCGTAGGCATAGTGTCCTGTCACTTCGCGCAGGGCGGCATCGCTCTGGATGCGCACGAATGCCTGGAGTGCGGCGGTGCTTACTCCGCCGAGGCTGGCAGAGTCGAGATCAAACACGGCGCGATAGGTGTCCTTGATGCGCCATACGAGCACCATGCCGATCAGCACGGGATTGCCGATCTTGTCGTTGACCTTGATCGGCTCGATGTCCATATTGCGGATGCGCAGCGATAGTTTGCGGCGCGTAAGGAGGGGATTGACCCAGAAGAAGCCTACCTTGCGGCAGGTGCCGGCATACTTGCCGAAGAATATCAGCACACGCGACTCGTTGGGCTCCTGAGTGAAGTAGCCTTTGGTGAAGAAGAGGAGCAGGATGCCTCCCACAATGCCTACTACGACATTGAGCGCATCGCTGTCGGAGCCTGTGGCGTAGAACCATATCATCGCGGCGGCGATAAGTACCACTACGGTGAGCATAAGGAAACCGTTGACCACCGGTCCGCGGTATTCAAATTCGGAATTTCGATTGTTGGTATCCATAGTCGGGGGGATAATTTTTTTCGTTCACCCACAAATGTAATAATAATTCCGGCTCTGTCAAAGCAGACGGGTGAAGAAATGCCAGATAGCGAGCGCTACCGACACGCTCACGTTGAGCGAATGCTTGGTGCCGTATTGCGGAATCTCGATACATACGTCGGCCCGGTCGACCACGGCCGGGTCTACGCCGTGTACCTCATGACCTGCCACTATGGCGTAGCGGGTGTCGGGCTCCGGAAGGAATTTCTCAAGCGATATGCTCTCCTTTACCTGCTCCAACGCGCACACGCGGTAGCCTTCGGCGTGGAGCTGCTCCAGCGCCTCGAGCGTCGATGGATAGTATTCCCACGCTACGGATTCTTCGGCGCCGAGCGCCGTCTTGTGGATTTCGGGCGAGGGGGGAGTGGCTGTGATGCCGCAGAGCATGATGCGCTCCACCAGAAATGCGTCGGAGGTGCGGAATATCGAGCCTATATTGTTGAGCGACCTTACATTGTCGAGCACTACCGTAAGAGGCAATTTACGACGGGCGCGATACTGCTCCACAGTGTCGCGCCCGAGGTCGAATATCGTTTTCTTCTCCATCAGTTGATAATGTCGAAGCCGGTGTAGCGCCGCAGACATTCAGGCACGACGATGCCTTCGGGTGTCTGATTGTTTTCGAGCAGAGCCGCCATGATGCGGGGCAGGGCGAGAGCCGAGCCGTTGAGCGTGTGGCATAGGTGCGTCTTCTTGTCGGCGCCGCGGTAGCGGCATTTGAGACGGTTGGCCTGATATGTCTCGAAGTTGCTCACCGACGATACTTCGAGCCAGCGCTGCTGGGCTGCCGAATACACTTCGAAGTCGAAGGTGATGGCGGATGTGAAGCTCATGTCGCCGCCGCAGAGGCGGAGTATATGCCAGGGCAGGCCGAGGCTTTCGAGCAGTCCCTGTACGTGAGCCTTCATCTCTTCGAGAGCGGCGTATGAATCTTCGGGGCGCTCGATGCGCACGATCTCCACCTTGTCGAACTGGTGCAGACGGTTCAGACCGCGCACATCCTTGCCGTAGCTGCCGGCCTCGCGGCGGAAGCATGCCGAATAGGCGCAGTTCTTCTTGGGGAGTTCGCCCTCGGGGATGATGACGTCGCGGTAGATATTGGTGACGGGCACTTCGGCGGTGGGAATCAGATAGAGCTTGTCCTCATTGACAAAATACATCTGACCCTCTTTGTCGGGGAGCTGGCCTGTGCCGTAGCCCGATGCCTCGTTGACCACGTAGGGGGGCTGGATTTCGAGATAACCGGCCTCACCGGCGCGGTCGAGGAAAAACTGTATGAGGGCGCGCTGCAGGCGAGCACCCTTGCCGATGTATACGGGGAAGCCGGCGCCGGTGATCTTTACGCCTAAGTCGAAGTCGATCAGATTGTATTTCTTGGCCAGATCCCAGTGGGGGAGTGCGTCGGGGCCGAGGTCGGGCATCGGTCCGCCGGTGACTTCCACCACATTGTCGGCAGCCGATGTGCCGGCGGGCACCATCTCGCAGGGGATGTTGGGCACGGTGAGGAGTAGGTCGCGGATGGCGGTCTCGGTTTCGGCGAGCTCGTCGGCTATGGCTTTCTGAGCTTCCTTTCCGGCAGCCACGGCGGCTTTGGCCTCCATAGCCTCATCCTTCTTGCCCTGCTTCATGAGGGCGCCGATGTTGGCAGCGAGCTTATTGAGTTCGGCCGCTTTATTGTCGTTGTTGAGCTGGAGTGAGCGGCGGCGGTTGTCGAGCTCTATCACGCGCTCTATCACTTCCTTGCCGTCGAAGCCTTTCACGGCCAGACGCTCCACGATCAGCTCGGGATTTTCTTTGATTTGCTGTAGGGTAAGCATTTATCTATTGTGATTAGATGATGTGTATAGTAGTATGCGTAGAATTTATCAGGCCAGAAGCTCACGAACCTTTGCGGATATGGCTTTACCGTCGGCTTTGCCGGCGAGTGCCTTGGAGGCCACGCCCATCACCCGGCCCATCTCTTTCTGCGAGGTGGCGCCCACTTCGGCGATGATCTTGCGGAGTTCGGCGGTAAGCTCCTCTTCGGTGAGCTGCTTGGGCAGATACTCTTCGATCACGGCAGCTTCGGCGAGCTCGTTTTCGGCCAGTTCGGGGCGGTTCTGCTCCGAGTAGATCACGGCCGTCTCGCGGCGCTGCTTGGCCATCTTGGCCAGAATCTTGGTGGCCTGCTCGTCGGTGAGATTGCCGTCGGAGCCTTTGGCCGTCTTTGCTTCGAGAAATTCTTTCTTGATGCCGCGGAGGGTCTCAAGGCGTACCTTGTCCTTGGCGAGCATTGCCGACTTGATGTCGGCGCTTATCGTGTTAAAAAGATCCATAATCGGTGATTTGGGTTAGTCGACTGCAAAGGTACGAAAATATTCCCGGAAAAAGTGTCGGTAATTATTTGTATTGAGCGAAGTAGAGATACACGGGTTCCGCAATGCCGTCTATCGTCACTTTATACACGTCGAGTTCGCCCAGCTTCGACTTGCCCTGTATGGCCGTCGGACGGATATATTTGAGTATAAACTCCTCGATATCCGATGGATGAGTGACCATATACGGGCTCATTTCGCTCACGCCCATACCGGAATTGAATATCGCGTCGCATACGTTGTGGATGCGGGCAAGCAGTTTCGGGCTCTCCTTCTTGGCGTCGGCATCGTTGCCGGCCACGGCTGAGGCGTAGGCTTTGAAGAGCAGGGTGAGATTGGTGGGGTCCGATTTCAGCCCCTTCATGGCAAGCTGATGAGCCTGAAGCATATTGCCTGACTCATAGGCCTGGAGCATAGCCGTGTGCTGAGTGTCGGGGTTGAATCCTTTCTGCTTGGCGGCTCCGAAATACACTGCGGCGGCATTGGCCGCGGGAAGTTCGGTGCCTGCCTCGAATCGGGGGAGCATAGTGGTATAGTCGGCGGTAGCGGCTTCGATCTGTTGGGGAGTGAGGTGAGTGGGGGGCTGGGCCGTGGCCGCAGATGTGGCGAGGAGGGTTGCGAGCAGCCCGGCGCCGAGTCGGTAGATGAGTTTCATTGTTGAGATATGATTATTTATTGTGATTGTTTCAGTTTCAGTATGGCCTCGATCACGTTGCGGTCGTTGCTCAAGCGCGGCACTTTGCGCTGTCCGCCCAACTTGCCGGTCGCTTCCAGCCAGCGCTCGAATAGCCCGGCGGGCGCCACTTCCACGCTTAGCGGAGCGAGGAATATGCTGCCCGCACGCTTGGCCTGATAGTCGCTGTTGACCCTCTGCAGCTCAAGATCGAGCCTGCCGGCGAATTCCGTAATGTCAGCGGGCGGGCGGCGGAATTCTATCAGCCACTGGTGATGGCCGTGGTGTCCACCCTCGGCATATACCGGAGCTACAGTGTAGTCCTTCACGCTGCAATCGAGTGCCTCACAGGTGCGTGACAGCGCCGCATCGGTGTTGTGTACCATCACCTCCTCGCCGAAGGCATTGATGAAGTGCTTGGTGCGGCCTGCAATGGTGATACGCAGCGGGGCGGTGGATTCGATCTTCACGGTATCGCCTATCCGGTATCGCCACAGGCCGTTGCAGCCCGAAATGAGGAGGGCATAGACTTTGCCTTCGATCACCTCCCATGCCGCAACGGGCTGAGCCGAAGGGTCGTCGACGGGGATGAATTCGTAGAACATGCCAGCGTCGGTCAGCAACCGCATGGCGCGTGAATCGGTGTGGTCCTGCACGGCGAAGAAGCCTTCGGATGCATTGTAGGTCTCCAGATAGCGCATGCGCGTGGGGTCGATGATGCGGTCGTATTCGGCGCGATAGGGCCCGAAGGCTATGCCGCCGTGGAAGAATACTTCCAAATTGGGCCATACATCGTGGATTTTCTCACGCCCGGTGCGCTCCAGCAACTGCTGAAGCACGGTCAGGAACCACGAGGGCCCCCACGAGATATTCGTCACATCCGCCTTGGCCGCCGCTTCTACGAGCGCCGGCAGTTT
>CAMWUX010000079.1 GCA_947177605.1 uncultured Porphyromonadaceae bacterium | reverse complement strand
TATACGTAATGTAATCCCTCTCTACACAAATATCTATCTCTCCGAAGGGGTGCGCTGCGAGGTGCACCCCTTCTTCATGTATGAATTTTGGCTTTCGGCTTAAGGTCTTTAATGGCGTGGATTTGGAGGGGTGGATTATTTTTTGTAACTTTGCAGCATCGAAAGTGGACAGATTTGGCTGCTTGCAACCACTTCCAAAAAAAATGCTAAAATCGCTACCGAGCGTCGCTCGCGCTTTCAGAGCGTTGACACGCCGATACACTACGGATGACCCGCGTGCGGGTCGGAAAGGTAGTACAATATATATGTGATTTTGGCATTGCCTCGCTTTCGAGACGCAACGCCATTATTTTTTTATAGTCACATATACAATATGAGCAAAATTACTGATCCCAAGAATTATCTCTTTACCTCTGAGTCTGTATCGGAGGGGCATCCCGATAAGGTGGCCGACCAGATATCCGACGCTATCCTCGATGAATTTCTGGCGCGCGATCCGCAGTCGAAGGTGGCTTGCGAGACGCTTGTCACAACCGGCCATGTCACGGTGGCCGGTGAGGTGAAGTCGCAGGCATATATCGATCTGATGGACGTGATCCGCAATGTGATATCCCGTATCGGCTACAATCGCTCGGAACTGAAGTTTGAGGCTGAGTCGTGTGGGGTGCTCTCGGCTCTCCATGAGCAGAGCGCCGATATCAACCGCGGTGTGGAACGCGCCGAGGCTTCGGAGCAGGGTGCGGGCGACCAGGGTATGATGTTTGGCTACGCCTGCGACGAGACTGACCAGTATATGCCTCTCCCGCTTCAACTCTCCCACATGCTTCTTAAGGAGTTGGCCGATATCCGCCGCGAGGTGAAGGAGATGGTGTATATCAACAATCACGGTAATCTGCGCACTTATCTGCGCCCCGACTCGAAGAGTCAGGTGACGGTGGAGTATACTCCGGACGGACGCCCGGTAAGGGTGGACACAATAGTGATCTCGACATCGCACGACGAGTTTATCCAGCCGCAAGGCTCGATGACACAGGAGGAGGCCGATCAGGCTATGGTGGATAAGATCACGGCCGACGTGCGCCGCGTGTTGCTGCCGCGCGTCAAGGCTAAGCTCAAACCGGAGGTGGCTGCCATGATCGGCGATGATGTGACGCTTCACGTCAATCCTACGGGCAAGTTTGTGATCGGCGGTCCTCACGGCGATACCGGCCTTACGGGGCGAAAGATCATAGTGGATACCTACGGAGGCCGCGGTGCACACGGCGGCGGTGCATTCTCGGGTAAGGATCCTTCGAAGGTGGACCGCTCGGCTGCTTATGCTGCGCGCCATATAGCCAAGAATCTGGTGGCGGCCGGCGTGGCCCGTCAGGTGCTTGTGCAGGTGGCTTATGCTATCGGTGTGGCTCAGCCCGTGAGCCTCTACATCAATACTTACGGCACTGCCAATGGCGGACTGACCGATGCTGAGATCTCGCGCCGTGTGGCCGAGGCTGTGGATATGCGCCCTTATGCTATCGAGGAGCGTCTGAAATTGCGCCAGCCGATATATGCCGAGACGGCATCCTACGGCCACATGGGTCGCACACCCAGGGTGGTGTGCAAGCGCTTTGAGTCGAAGTATGAGCCGGCCAAGGAGGTGGAGGTCGAACTTTTTACGTGGGAGAAACTCGATCTGGTCGACACGTTCCGCAAGTTATTTCCCGAAATCGGGTAATAATGCAGGGTTTATTCACTGAATATTCCCGACGATGCGGAAAAATTGCATAACTTTGCAATCTGATCACCAATCAACCGAATAACGTATAACCGACTAAATTATACAGCGAAAAATGTTACCAGACACAAGTGTAAAGACCCTCGACAAGGTAGTGGTACGCTTCTCCGGAGATTCCGGCGACGGCATGCAGCTCGTGGGCAATATCTTTACCAATGTATCGGCGGGGCTGGGCAATGAGGTATCGACCTTTCCCGACTATCCGGCCGAAATCCGCGCTCCGCAGGGCTCGCTCGGCGGTGTGTCGGGCTTTCAGGTGAGTGTGGGCCGCGGTGTGCATACACCCGGCGACCGCGCTGATGTGCTCGTGGCTATGAACCCGGCCGCCCTGAAGCAGAATGTACGCCATCTGAAGGATGGGGGTGTGGCTATCGTCGATGTAGACTCGATGACCGAGTCGGATCTGCGCAAGGCTCTTTTCACCACGGACGATCCCTATAAGGAACTCGGCCTGCGCGCCCAGGTGGTGGAGGTGCCGATCACTTCGATGACCCGCGCCACGCTTGCCGACAGCGGTCTTGACGCCAAGGCTATCAATAAATGCCGCAACTTCTTTGCGCTCGGTCTGATATGCTGGCTGTTTGATCGTCCGATGGATGCCGTGGAGCGCTTTCTGAAGAAGAAATTCGGCAAGAAACCCGCTATCTTCGACGCCAATATGAAGGTGCTTACCGCCGGCTACAACTACGGCCACAATATCCACGCCTCTGTATCGACATACCGCGTGGAATCCAACGACGCCACTCCGGGCGTATATACCGACATCAACGGCAACACAGCTACGGCATGGGGTCTGATCATGGCCTCCGAGAAGTCGGGTCGTCCGCTCTTCCTGGGCAGCTATCCGATCACTCCCGCTACTGATATACTCCATGAGCTGGCCAAGCGCAAGGATCTTGGGGTGAAGGCTGTGCAGATGGAGGATGAGATAGCCGGAGTGTGCTCGGCAATCGGCGCTTCATTTGCCGGCAATCTGGCCGTGACTTCTACGTCGGGTCCCGGACTGGCGCTCAAGAGCGAGGCTATCGGCTTGGCTGTGATGGCCGAGCTGCCGCTCGTGGTGATCGACGTGCAGCGTGGCGGCCCTTCCACCGGCTTGCCTACCAAGACCGAGCAGACCGATCTGCTGCACGCTCTCTACGGCCGCAACGGCGAGTCGCCGCTGGCTGTAGTGGCACCTCTGTCACCGACCGACTGTTTCGACATGGCTTTCGAAGCCTGCCGTATAGCCATAGAGCATATGACTCCCGTGATATTGCTAACGGATGCCTTTATCGCCAACGGCTCGTCGGCCTGGCGTATTCCCGAGGATAACGAATATCCCGCCATCCGTCCGCCTTATCTGCCGCAGGAGCGCATCGATGCCGGCGGCTGGCGTCCTTACGACCGCAACGAGGAGAACCTCGTGCGCTACTGGGCTCTCCCGGGCACTGAAGGTGCCGCCCATCGCATCGGCGGACTGGAGAAGGATTGTGTGACGGGTGCGATCTCCACCGATCCCGTCAACCATGAGAAGATGGTGATGACCCGCCGCGAGAAGATAGAGCGCATAGCCGACGATATCCTCGCTCAGGAGGTGATCGAGGCCGGCGTGCCTACCGACACTCTCCTCGTAGGCTGGGGCGGCACATACGGCCATCTGCGCACGGCAGCCGCCGAACTCACCGCTCAAGGCATCCCCGTGGATCTGGCACAGCTCCGCTACATCAGCCCTCTGCCATCCAATATGGGCGAGATACTGAGCCGCTACAAGCGTGTGATCGTGGCCGAGCTCAATACCGGTATGCTCGCATCGTATCTGCAGAGCCGCTTCCCCTCGGCTCACATAGAGCGAATCAACAAAGTACAGGGTCAGCCCTTCCTTGTGGAAGAGGTTGCCGAGGCCGTAAAATCACTACTAAAGGATTGACATAATGGAACAGACTACATTCCCCGCACAGTATAAGAGCGACCAGCCGGTACGCTGGTGTCCGGGTTGCGGTGACCACGCCATACTCAACTCGCTCCATAAGGCTATGGCCACTCTGGGCGTTGCTCCTCATCAGACGGCAGTGATCTCGGGTATCGGTTGCTCGTCGCGTCTGCCGTATTATATGAATACCTACGGTTTCCATACCATACATGGCCGCGGCGCTGCCGTAGCTACCGGTGTGAAACTGGCCAATCCCGAACTTACCGTATGGCAGATCTCCGGCGACGGCGACGGCCTCGCTATCGGCGGTAATCACTTCATCCATGCCGTACGCCGCAATATCGACATCAATATACTTCTGCTCAACAATAAGATCTACGGCCTGACGAAAGGTCAGTATTCGCCTACATCGGCTCGCGGATTCGTGTCGAAATCGTCGCCTTACGGTACGGTGGAGGATCCCTTTATCCCGGCAGAACTCGTATTTGGTGCCCGCGGCAATTTCTTCGCCCGCAGTATCGACGTGGAACTGGCCGTGACACAGGAGTGTCTGGTAGCTGCCGGTAGCCACAAGGGCACAGCCGTGACCGAAATTCTCCAAAACTGCGTGATCTACAACAATGGCATCCACTCTCCGATCACTGACCGCCAGTATCGCCCGGATCGCACTATCCACCTCGTAGACGGCGAGAAGATGCTTTTCGGCAAGGATAAGGAGAAGGGTATCGTGCAGGACGGCTTCTATCTCAAGGCTGTGACGCTCGGCGAAGATGGCTATACGATTGACGATGTGCTCGTCCACGACAGCCATACACCCTCCAACTTCCTGCATCAGCAGCTCGCGATGATGGACGGTACTGATCTGCCTCTGGCTATCGGTGTGATCCGCGACGTGACTACCCCGACCTATAACGATGCTCTCGAGGAGCAGATCCGCGAAGTGAGAGCCGCCAAGGGGTTTGACTCACTACGGTCGATGATCCTCGCCGGCGACACTTGGACCGTGAAATAACGACTTACCCGACGGTCTGACCAAATGGTCTGACCGCGATAATAAAGAGCGACGGACGCACTTGAGGGTGCGTCCGTCGTGGTATTAAGGGGGGGAGGGGATTAGTCCTTCATGTTGTGGAATACATTCTGCACGTCTTCGTCTTCCTCAAACTTGTCGAGGAGTTTCTCTACGGCGGCGCGCTGCTCTTCGTTGAGCTCCTTGAGGTCGTTGGGGATACGCTCGAATTCAGAGGAGATGATCTCGTAGCCGTTGTCTTCGAGATACTTCTGTACGTTGGAGTAGTCCTCGAAAGCAGCGTAGAGCACGATTTCCTCTTCGTCGGCCTCGAGTTCGTCGACACCGCAGTCGATCAGTTCGAGTTCGAGTTCTTCGATATCCTTACCTTCCACAGGCTTGATCTTGAACACGCTCTTGTGCTCAAACATGAACGAAAGTGAGCCCTGTGTGCCGAGCGAGCCGTTGTGCTTGTTGAAATAGGAGCGGACGTTGGCTACGGTACGGGTATTGTTGTCGGTAGCGGCTTCTACCACGATGGCGATGCCGTATGGCCCGTATCCTTCGTAAACGATCTCCTTGTAGTCGCCTGCGTCCTTATCGGTGGCCTTCTTTATGGCGCGCTCAACGGTGTCCTTGGGCATGTTGGCTGCCTTGGCGTTCTGCATAAGAGCGCGCAGACGGGGGTTGGAGTCGGGATCGGGACCGCCGGCCTTGGCTGCGATGGTGATTTCTTTACCGATGCGTGTGAAAGTACGCGACATATTGCCCCAGCGTTTGAGCTTGCGGGCTTTGCGATATTCAAATGCTCTTCCCATGATTGTGAAGTAAGATTGTATTTATTGATTAAATTAGATTGAATTATCGGAGTGTGGCGCCGAGCTGCTTCTTGAGGTTGGCGATGATCTTGGTCATGACGGCGTCGATCTGGCGATCCTGAAGCGTGCGCTCGTCGTCCTGAAGGGTGATGTTGATAGCGTAGGATTTCTTGCCCTCGGGGAGGTTCTTGCCCTCGTAAACGTCGAAGAGGCTTACATCGCGGAGAAGCTTGCGCTCGCTTGAGCGTACGGTCTGCTCGATCTGCAGCATGTTGACGCTCTTGTCGACGAGCAGCGCGAGGTCGCGGCTCACGGCCATAGTCTTTGGGAGGGGAGTGGAGCTTACTTTGCTGCGTGCTGCCATGCGAACCATTGCGCTCCATTCGAGTTCGGCGTAGATCACTTCCTGCTTGATGCCGCAGAGCCGGAGCTGGTCTTTGGCGAGTATGCCGAAGGATCCGAGCTTCTGACCGGAGCGTGAGGCGATGTCGAGACCGGCCGCATAGATAGGTGATTCGGCGGGTGTGAGTTTGAGCGATGAGGGGTCGATGCCCATGCGGGCGAAGATATTGTCGACGATAGCACGCATGTGATATACGGTAGCGTCGGCTGCGCCTTCGATCCACGCTGCTGGGCGCACCGTGCCAGTGAACCTGACGGCCAGAGTCGAGCTCTCGAGATAAAGGGCGGGGGCG
>CAMWUX010000078.1 GCA_947177605.1 uncultured Porphyromonadaceae bacterium | reverse complement strand
TGCCAGAGGATAGCCTGAAGCTTTAGATGCGAGGGCAGAGCTGCGGCTGAGTCGGGCATTTATCTCGATGATCCGGTAGTCGTTGGTCTCGGCATTGAAAGCATACTGGATGTTGCACTCTCCGACGATTCCGATGTGGCGCACCACCTTGGTGGCGATATCCTCGAGCATCTTGATCTGTTCGGGAGAAAGAGATACAATAGGAGCCACTACGATCGATTCGCCTGTATGGATTCCCAGCGGGTCGAAATTCTCCATAGGCACCACGGTGAAGCAATGGTCGTTGGCATCGCGGATCACCTCAAATTCAATTTCTTTCCAGCCTTTGAGCGACTCTTCCACGAGAATCTGCGAGGCGTAGCTGAGAGCGCTTTCGCAGTGAGTGATAAATTCCTTCTCATCGCGGCAGATGCCGGAGCCGAGTCCGCCGAGGGCGTAAGCCGAGCGCACCATCACGGGGAAGCCGATACGGCGGGCTACCGCCAGAGCGTCGTCGATATTCTCCACGGCTTGCGACACGGGAGTCTTGGCGTCGATTTCCGAGAGTTTCTTCACAAAAAGGTCGCGGTCCTCAGTGACCATGATTGCTTCCACTGAAGTGCCGAGCACCTTCACTCCGTACTTGTCGAGCACGCCCGACTCGTAGAGTTCCGTGCCGCAGTTGAGCGCGGTCTGACCGCCGAAGGCGAGCAGTATGCCGTCGGGGCGTTCCTTCTTGATCACCTCCTCGACGAAGTGAGGAGTGATGGGGAGGAAATATACCTTGTCGGCCACACCGTCGGAGGTCTGGATTGTGGCGATGTTGGGGTTGATAAGTACGGTGGAGATACCCTCTTCGCGCATAGCTTTGAGAGCCTGACTGCCTGAGTAGTCGAATTCGCCGGCCTGCCCTATCTTTAGGGCGCCCGAACCGAGAAGCAATACCTTTTTGAGCATAATGATTGGCTGAATGAACTTGATTATAAATCAACTCCGCAAAGGTACAAAATTTCGCCGAATAACTCTGCATACGAGTCCTCCGGATTTTACAATATACCGATCGAATTGAGTAATATCAGTGCTATACCCACCGGAGCGACCCAGCGGAGGGAGAAAATGATCAGGCCGAGCAGCCTGAAGCGGAACGCTCCGCCGTTGGTCATCTCGCGGCGTATCACATGGCGCGGCAGAAGCCACCCCACGAATATACTGATGAGCATACCCCCGATGGGCAGCATCACGTCGGACGACACGGAATTGAATATGTCGAATATCGTCATACCGCCTATCGTGAAGCCGCTGAGGCATCCGAAGCTCAGACAGCAGAGCGATCCCAACAGCATCGCCACACCGGTGGAGAGCCATACGGCGGTGCGCCTCTTCATCTTCTTCTCTTCCACGAGATAGCTCACATTGATCTCGCTCATAGAGATGGTCGATGTGATGGAGGCGAGCATCAGCAGGAAGAAGAAGAGGGCTGACCAGAGCGGACCGAGAGGAAGCCGGTGGAATATCGAGGGCAATACCTCAAACACCAGAGTGGGACCGCTCTCCGGCGAGACACCGAAGGTGAATACCGCCGGGAAGATGATCACACCGGCGATGATGGCCACCAGTGTATCGACACCGGCTGTGACCATCGCCGTACGTCCCAGACGGGTATCGGCGGTGAAATAGGATGCGTAGGTCATCAGACACCCAAGTCCGATACTCAGCGAGAAGAATGCCTGCCCGAGCGCTCCGAGCACCACCCTCGGCGTGATGGCCGAGAAGTCGGGAGTAAAGAGGAAGCGCAGGCCTTCGCCGGCGCCGGGGAGAGTAAGCGAATGGATGCAGAAGGCTATGAGCAGCAGGAAGAGCACAGGCATCAGCACATTGGACATTTTCTCGATTCCCTTCGATACTCCGCGGAGAAGCACGAAGGCATTCGCCAGCAGAAACACGATGGTCCAGAACAGCGGGCGTAGATTGCCCGATGTAAAGTCGACGAAAGCATCGCGGTATTCATCCTGCGACGCGAGCTGCAGCGAGCCGGTAGCCGACTTCACGAAGTATTCCACCGTCCAGCCGGCCACCACGCAGTAGAAGCTGAGTATCATTATCGACGCTATGATACCCATATAAGCCGGCAGGCGCCAGAATCGGCGCTTGCTGTATAGGCGGAATGCGCCGAGCTCGTTGGAGCGGGCGGAGCGCCCCATGATAAATTCGGAGCACATCACCGGCACACCGAGTATGATTATAAACAGGATGTAGCATAGCATAAATGCGCCTCCGCCATGCGCCCCGGCCTCATAGGGGAAGCGCCAGATATTACCGAGGCCGACAGCTGCACCGGCTGTGGTGGCTATGGCACCGATACGGGTAGCGAAAGCCGCGCGGGCAGACGGTTTCGGCTTGTTGTTGGGTTGATTCACGGATGTCGTACTAATGTGTAATACGGCAAAGGTAGGCAAAAATTTATAATAATCAGCAAAATACACCCGACTAATTGGATGTGGCGAGACCAATCGTGAGTATCGACACCCGGGCAGATGGGTGAGCCGACAAGAGTGCCGAGGCGCAGGCGGCCAGTGTGGCGCCGGAGGTGATCACATCGTCGATAAGGAGGATATGCAGCCCTGAGGCATCCGTACCCGGCGTCGCCGTATAGGTCGACTCGGCATTGGCCCAGCGCTGCCATACCGAGCGCGCGGTCTGTGTGCCGTGGCGGGAGCAATCAAGCAGATCAATGACCGGCAGACCCGTGACCCCGGCCACTCCGCGCGCTATCATAAGGCTCTGGTTGTAGCCACGCCGACGCTCCTTCGATTTATGCAGCGGCACTACGGCGACGGCATCGATGCCGTCGAAAAAGCTCTTTGGCTTAAGCCTTTCCGCCACAATCCGGCCGAGACTTCGGGCGAGTTTCGGTCGGGAGGCATACTTGGCTTTCTGGATGAGCAGAGCGTAAGGGGTGTCCTTATAATAATAGTATAGCGATGCGGCGCGTACTATCGGCGTGCGCATCAGCCGACGGTGAATTTCGGTATCCGAGAAGTCGGCCGGCGAATAGAGCGGCATACCGGCCAGACAATCGAGGCAAAGTATCTCCTCACCCTCTACGAGCGCGCGGCCACATATCTCGCACACTTCCGGGTAGAGCATACTCATCAGGGCGCGCCCGTAGCGTCGTATCACTTCCGCGACTGCCATAAGCGCTCGCTGTCGAGAATTTTCATAATCAGACCCGGCTCATATCCACGCGAAGCACCGAAGCGGAGCAGCTTCTCGCGCACCTTGCGCGGATCATCACCGTCCGGTATCAGCCGCAGGCGCGAAGCCACGGTGCGGAAAGCCGTGCGCACATATTCGCGCTGATCAATCTCCTCCATGGCATCTTCGATAAGCGATCGATCGATCTGCTTGGCGCGCAACGCTGCGGATATCTTGTGACGCCCCCAGGCGGAGAAGCGGTATTTGTCGCGGACGAAGGCTCGGGCGAAGCGGCCGTCGTCAATGAATCCACGGCTTCGCAGGCTGTCGATAATCTTAGCTATGTCGCCCGGCGATAGCCCCTGGCGTATCAGCGAAATGCGTATCTCCGAACTGCAATGCTCGGCGGCGGCGCACTTGATCTCCATTCGCACCAACGCATCCTCTATGCTTACCGGCTTTTTTCTCATGGGTGTCGGGCTTTAAGGAATCGGATCACCTTGCGGAAATCGGGCCGAAGCTCCACATCCAGCCAGCCGTCGGCCTCCATCTCCGTCCGCAACCGCTCGGCGTAGAGCGGATTCAGCTCGAAATAGAGCGAACCGCCGCTTTTCAGCGCCGTTATGGCATAGCGGTCGATGGCGGTATAGAAGCGGAGCGGATCGGAATCGGGTACGAACAGCGCGGTATGCGGTTCGTAATCGAGCACATTGGCGCTCATCGACGCGCGCTCATGCTCCGCGATATAGGGTGGATTGCTCACTATGATGTCGAAGCTGTCCGGGTCGGGCTTAACGGCCAACACATCGGCGTGGCGGAAATCGACTTTAGCGCGTAGCGAATCGGCATTGCGCCGCGCCACATCAAGAGCCTCGGCGCTGATATCTACGGCCTCGACGGTGGCAAAGCGCAGATTGCGAGCCAACGCTATGGCGATGCATCCCGAGCCGGTGCATAGATCAAGCACACGCAGATCCGTAGCGTCAGATGCGTCGGCTACTATGAGGTCGACAAGCTGCTCCGTCTCCGGACGCGGGATGAGCGTGGAGCGGTCGACACTGAATTTCATCCCGTACCACCGCGCCTCGCCGATTATATACTGTATCGGTTCGTGAGCGAGCAGTCGGCCGATGATAGCGTCGGCTTTGCCGGCGATGAAGTCGCTCACTTCGTCCGATCCGCGCATTATCATATCGGTCTGCGTCCAGCCCTTGAGGTGCTCGAAGATGATGCGCAGAAGCATAGCAGCCTCGCCCGGTCCGTAGATCGGGTCGAGACGCTTGCGCGATTGCCGGCAGAATTGGTCGAGTGTCATTTCACCGGCAAATATAGTAATTTAATTCTACTTTTGGGGGTCGTAGCCCTGCGAACGCAGTGCGGCGAGCATGTGATACGACATCGCTTCCGCATAGTAGCTTACGATATGGGCTGTCCAGTCGTTGGTGCTCTTCGATCCCGAGCGGGTACGGTTGTAGGCCTCGATCTCGCCGTCGTAGAAGCGTAGCAGCGGTAGCATCTTCTCGTCGGCCGAATAGGAATTGGAGTGTATGAGCAATTCCACAGGCTGCTTGGGCTTCAGATCAGGCAGTTCGCGAGGCACGCCGATGGCCAGTCCGCACACGGCATACACCCCTTGCGGCAGTTTCATCAGTTCGGCCACAGCCTCGGGATTGGCAGTGCGGGCATATCCGATGCAGCAGGTGCCCAGACCGAGCGATTCGGCGGCCACCACAGCGCTCATCATAGCCAGAGCAGCATCTACAGTGCCTACTATCAGGCCGTCGGCCGTGTGGGTAAACTCGGGCATCTCCACACCCTTGTCGGCAGCGGCAAGAGTGATCTTATGGAAGTCGGCGCAGAAGAGCAGAAAGTGATTGCAGGTCTTGATCTGCTTCTGGCCTGTAATTTCGTAAAGTTTCTCCTTAAGCTCCTGATCCGATATGTCGATTACGGAAAATTGCTGTCCGTTGTAGCTCGTGGGTGTATTACGGATAGCTTCATAGATGATCTGCATCTGGTCGGGAGTGATAGCTTCGCGCTCATAGCGGCGTATGGAGCGGCGGTCGAGGAGTGTACGTTCTACGCTTTTCATATCTGTGTGCGGTTGAATTTTGGTCTGATATTATAATATATGTAAGTAACGCACCCGGCACCTCTGCGGTTCGATTGCATCGCGGCTGAGAAATTCTCAACATTTGTTGAGGATTAAGTTCCGTTTTATGCATATCTTTGCCGGCAAAATATATAAGCGTATGAAAACCAAGCACCTCTTACTCCTGATCATTTTCCTCCTTTCATTCGGATTGGTAAGCTGTGACGACAAAGATGATGCCAGCCCTGTCGACCTGCAATTTTTCGACGGCGTGTGGGAAGTAGTGGATCAAGGCTCGCAGAATGTACTCCTCCGGGGATGCTTCCTCGATATAGCTCCCTACTATGCCGAGGGACCTTTGCAGGGACGTATCACCACCTTTTACATGACCGTCGGCGGCGCAATCGTCCACGACAAAGCGTATTACTGGAACGTCCGTAGATATGGCAACGAATTGCCATTATTGGATTTGACGTGGCAGGCCGACATCGACAGCGATGACCTGTGGGACGGCAACTACTTCTACACGATTACCCTACTCAACGATACCCACATGTGCTGGCAGGTGCGATCCAACGGCGACCAAAGCACCGTCAAATTCCGCCGCCGCACCGATATAACGCTTGACTAACGGAGGTACAATCGCAATAAGGCCTTTAGTGTCGATTAAGTGGGTGCCGAAGAGGTGTATACACGAGGGCACATCCCTACAATCAGCCGGGAATCTACACGATTCGTAGGGACGTGCCTTTGGCACGTAGGCGATGCGTATCGCGACGTTTATGTCGCGTATTCTACATCGCGAAGCGATATCCCTACAGGGTTGCGGAAACCTGAGAAAATTTATGGTAAGAATGTCATTGTACGCTTTTCGTGCGGGGATTCCCGCCAATGCACGATGCACAATTCACGATGCACGATTGATTGACAGGGGGTGAGGGGCGGAGCACGATACCGCT
>CAMWUX010000077.1 GCA_947177605.1 uncultured Porphyromonadaceae bacterium | reverse complement strand
CGGGCGGCACGCAGACCGTTGTTATATTCGGTGGCATTGCCGGCCACAGTGGCTGCATCGGGGAGCAGAGGTAGCTCGCCATCGCGCGACAGAGGGGCCACGTCGAAGTCCGCGAGGTCGGGCAGTTGCATCAGTCGGCTCAGATCGAAAAGCGCGAGGGTACGGTCGGCATCGGCGGATACAGCCGAGAGACTATCCTGAGCAAGCTGAGCTTCAGCCTGCCGCAGATCAAGTTCGGGAATCTTTCCGGCTTCGAGTAGGGTGCGCCGGCGCTGAAGTTCGACGCGCGACATACGCATCTGCTCGTGAGCAAGCTGCGCCATCTCACCGTTGTAGAGTACCTGAAGATATTGAGCCATCACCTGAAGTATCACATCGTCCTTAGCAGCTTCGACCTTACGCTCGGCTACGCTGAGGTTGGCACGCGATAGGTCGAGGCGGCGCTTGGCCTGCAGTCCCTGAAAGAGCGGTAGCGAAAGGCTAACGCTCCAGCCGGTTTGCGAGGTGTTGCGGTCGGCGTATGTATTGTCGGATGTCAGTCCGCGGCCGAAGTTGAAGGTCTGCGATGCGCCTGCGCTGACTGATGGGAGGAATGCATCCTTGGCTTCGGTGATGTCGAGTTCTGCGGAGTTGACTTGCAGCGAGTTCTGACGTACGCTTATATTGTGAGCCACGGCATAGGCTATGCACTCGTCGAGAGTCCAGAGACGGGGCTGTGCGCCTGCGCTCGTTATGATTAAAAGCAGTATGGCGGAAACTGTCGTTCTCATTATTTGTCAGATATTTTGGTGCCACGAACCACAGTGGTGGAGTCGATGCCGGATTTTATTTCGATATTAATTCCGTCGCTCAGACCGGTGACTACGGAAGTGCGTCGGAATTGCTGGGTAGGCACTGTGTCGGTGAGCACATATACGAATGTGGAGTCGCCGGCAAACTCGATTACCGATTCCGGCAGACGCATCACGGAGCCGGTATGGTCGAGTGCTACGTTGGCATTGGCGCTATATCCGGCGCGTATATTCACTCCTTCGGGAGCCGTCACGGCTGCTTTTAGCTCAAATGTATTGGCACCGTTGGTCTCCGTGCCTTTGGGTGAGATGTATTCCACGGTAGTCTCGCAGGCGAAGTCGGGAATTGCACCGATGGTGATGGAGAGTGGCATACCGACGGCGAGCGAACCGACCTCAGTCTCGTCGACGGTACCTTTGAATATAAGCTTGCTCATATCGGCAACGGTGGCTATGGTAGTGCCGTCGTTGAAGGTATTGGCCTGTATTACGGATGTACCTACTTTTACGGGTACATCGAGCACGAGTCCGTCGATAGTGGCGCGTACCTGAGTGTTGGCTTCGGAGGCATTGTAGCGGCTGACGCCCTGCTTCACGATATTGACGGCATCACGAGCTGATGCGAGTTCTTCACGGGCTTGATTGTAAGCAGTCTGTGTCGACTCAAACTCTTCGCGTGATATCACCTTGCGATCATAGAGCAGGGTGTTGCGCTCGTGCTTGAGACGGGCATCCTCCAGAGCGATCTCGGCAGCATTGACGCGACTTTCGGCCGACGACAGCTGCGATGCGTCGGGTATCACCTTGATCACGGCTATCACCTGTCCCTCCTTGACCATATCGCCCGGCTCCACGTTGATCTGGGTGATGATACCGGAGATCTGGGGTTTGATGGCGATTTCGTCGCGCGGTTCGATTTGGCCGGTGAGCACTGTGGTGCGCTCTATTATACCCGTATCGGGGCTTACGAGCTCAAACCGCTCGGGCTTCGGGCGCGAATTGAGGAAGAGGAATACGAAGGTGCCTAAGAAGATGATGGCCACTACGGTCCAAAGGAGAATTTTGAAAAACTTTTTCATATCGATTGACTGTGTTGTGACTTATTTATCGTTGAGTGCAGCCACCGGCTTGATGCGCATTGCTTTGAGCGCGGGTACTATGCCGGCGCAGGTGCCGAGGATCAGGAATGTGAATGTGATGCCGAGCGCTGATTTCAGCGATAGCTGGAAGTGGGCTGAGCCAAGAGCGGGATCGTAGGTGAGGGTGTCGGCTACGGCGAGCACGCCTACGGCGAAGCAGATGCCGGCGATACCGGCAATAGCTGTGAGCACCATACCCTCGGAGAGAATCTGGGCGATGATATCGACAGGCTTCGCGCCGATGGCACGGCGTATGCCTATCTCGCGGGTGCGCTCCTTCACGATGATCCACATAATATTACCGATGCCTATGGCTCCGGCAAGCAGTGTGCCCGCACCTACGAAAATGGCCAGCAAGGAGATGCCTAGGAAGAGGTTGTCGACCATCTCAAATTGCTCCGATACGTCGAGAAACCACATGGCATCTCTGTCGGTAGGGTCTACGGGATGGTTCATCGAGTAGACGTGGCGTATGGTAGGTTCGATATCTTTCGGAGAGTACCCCGGTTTGGCTGTGTAGATGAATGCGTCGATATCGGTGCCGAGATTGAATGCTCGCCGCATGGTGGTGGCTGGTATAAGTACGGCATCGTCCATCTTGGCTCCGAGACTGGCCTCGGAGGTCTGGCTCACCACGCCTACTACCATAAAGTAGACCTGATTTACTTTGATATATCTGCCAATCGGATCATCCGATCCGAATAGCGATGTGGCAACATTCTTGCCTATCACGGCCGACTTCCGTATCTGGCTGTCGTCCGATTCATTGAGCACGCGGCCTGAGTGAACCACCGGTAGCTGTATGCGGAAGTAGTCGGGGTTTACGCCCAGTATCTGCGATGCGGTAGCCTTGTCGGCATACTGGATGGAGCCTCCGGTCTGATTGCTGGTCGTGGACAGATCGAGATGTGGATTGGCACGGCGTACGAAGTCGATATCGTTGACAGTCAGCGGCCACGACATACCTTTGTTGAAGCCGCGGTATGGCTTGGTGGTATGCTGCACGAAGCAGGCGCCCATATTGGTGGCGAAGCCTTCGAAGTTGCGCACGAGCATACCTCGCAGACCCTCGGAGCCACCCATGAGCATGGCGAGCATAGCCGTACCCCAGAATATACCGAAGGCAGTGAGGAGGGTGCGCGTCTTGTTGCGTGCCAGAGTCTGACCTATCTCTCTCCAGTTCTCTATGTCGAATATGCGGATTTTCATTCGTCGCGGAGTGCCTCTACGGGTTTCACTTTGGTGGCTTTGATAGCGGGGAATAGCCCGGCGAGCGCGCCGGCTGCGATAAGCACGAGTGTCACTTTTATGGCTATCGATATATCCACCGTGGGATCTTTGAGAAAGTCGGCTTGTTCGGTGAGCTTGGCTATCAGGGAGGTGATCAGCGTGCCTCCTACTATGCCGAGATAGCCGAAGAAGGTGGTGATCACCACGCTCTCGGTTACTATCTGCACGAGTATAGAGCGGGGCTTGGCTCCGATGGCACGGCGGATGCCGATCTCGTGGGTACGCTCACGCACGCTCACAAACATAATGTTGCTCACGCCTACTATACCCGAAAGCATTGTGAAGATACCGATGATCCATACGGCCAACTCAAGTATCGACGTCGCTTTCACACCTGTGAGATATTGTGTGAAGCGGTTCCATATATGCACGGCGTTGTGGTCGGTGCTGTCGAAGTTGTGAGTCGAAGCCAGAGTGGCGCGCACTGCCGAGTCGAGGCTGTCGCCATCTTCAGCGCTTGATACGTTTTTGATTTTCAGTGCTATATTGGTCACGGTGCCATCGCTGCCGCTGAGCATCATCGCTGTGGTGAAGGGGATGTAAGATGATTTCTCCCAACGGTGGTCGTAGACTCCGATAATGAGCCACGACAGCCCCATAGCGTTGACGCGCTCACCTACCACATCCTCGCGGTCGAAAAGCACTCGGGCTGTCTTGCGGTTGATCACTATTACCTTGCGCCGACCGTCGAGATCAGAGTCGTTCAGGAAGCGACCGTGGACTATCTCCACTCGGTCGGTATGCTGATTTTCGGGAAACACGCCGAAGAGCGATTCAGCCACGTAGTCGCGCGAGGTCGAAAGCTGCGTACCTTCAATTACCTTCGAGGCAAGCACGGTGCGCACATTGTTGCTGTTGCGCTCGGCTAAAGTGCCGAGGTCAGTGTCTTTGAGCTGTATGGCACGTCCTTCGCGATAGCCTTTATAAGCCTTTTCGGTATATCCCGGCCAGATGGACACGGTCGATGCGTTTTCGGCCGACTGGAAGCTGTTGAAGTTGTTGAGTACTCCGCGGCTCATACCAAGCAGGATGATGAGCATGAAGATACCCCACGCCACGGCTATGCCGGTGAGGAATGTGCGCATCTTGTTGTGGCCGAGTATCTGGGCTATTTCGCGGAAGAAGTCGAGCATAGGGTCAGGCAGGGGAGTCGCCGGTCACGATCCGGCCGTCGGAAATACGGATTATACGATTGGTCTGAGCGCCCACATTGGGGTCGTGGGTCACGATGGCTATTGTCATCCCCTCGGCGTTGAGGTCGCGGAAGAGCTGCATCACCTCTTTTGATGTATGGGAGTCGAGAGCGCCGGTAGGTTCGTCGGCAAGGATTATCGAGGGCTTGGTGACGAGCGCACGGGCTATGGCCACACGTTGCTTCTGGCCGCCCGACATCTCGGAGGGCAGGTGGGTGGCGCGGTCGCCGAGCCCCATCTTTTCGAGATACTCCATAGCCAGAGCGTTGCGCTTGCGGCGCGACACTCCCTGATAGAAGAGCGGCAGTGCCACGTTTTCGAGCGCCGTCTTATAGTTGATGAGGTTGAACGATTGGAATACGAATCCTATCATGCGACCGCGGAGTTCAGCGGCGCGGTTTTCGCTGAGATTCTTTATCAGTGTACCGTCGAGATGATACGACCCCGAGTCGTATGTGTCGAGGATGCCGAGGATGTTGAGCAGGGTGGATTTGCCGGAGCCCGACGCACCCATTATCGACACCAGTTCGCCACGCTCTATGCTCAGGTTGATATCCTTGAGCACATGGAGCGGCACGGCGCCCGGATAAGTCTTATTGATATCTTTAAGTTCTATAATCATTGTCTATTTGACGCAGCAAAGTGGCGAAAGGTTACATCCCGGAGAGAAAAAATTTGCGGGGCGCTCCTATGAGTGGTGCGCCCCGCAATGTTATGATTGGATTTCGTGTGAGTTAGCGTACGTAGATCTTCTGAACGTCAGTACCCTGACGGCGGATGTAGAGGCCGGGGGTGAGGTTGTTGCCATTTACAGGCATACCCTGGATGTTGTAGAAGAATACGGGAGCGTTCTCATTGTCTACAGTCACGTCTTCAATTCCGGCGAGATCACGATCGCCGTTGAAGGTCACTTCGATAGGAGCGATCACGTTGCCCTCCTCATCTACCCAGTTCACATGGATGAGCATGTGGATGGAGTTGCCCGATTCGGTGCCTTCCACAGTTACGTCGGCAAGGATCTCACCCTCGGCGAGAGCCAGACGGGTAGGAGTAGAAGTGGAGTAGGTCTTGTCAGTTACACCGGTCACGGTGATGTTTTCTACAAAGATATCACCGAGGTTAGTCATCTCACCGTCGCCCATCAGATCAATGGAGAAGTTGGGGAGCATCATAGTGCAGAGGTTGTCGCCTGTTTCGGTGATGTAGACCACGCCATCGCTCTCAAGAACCGATTCACCCATCGTGATTACCACAGTACCATCGAATTTTCTGATGCTGGAAGCAGAAGGATTGTTGAACTGGAGTGTGTATGCGTGGCTGGTCTCACCATCTACGTCGCTGCCGGCACCGCGTACGGTGATCGTAGCTACTGCAGTAGCCGGATTAAGCGATACGTTGACGCTTGCGCTGCCGCTATTGCCGACAAGAGTGTAGGCGAATGCGTCAGCCGAGGGAAGTTCAGCATCGATAGTGTAGGAGTGAGTATCGCTGCTGAAGCCGGCTACTGCAGTGCCATTTACGCTGAGAGAAGCGAGGCGCGAGTAGTAGAGAAGCTTCACGTCGTCGATGTAGAGCGAGTTGCCTTTGGTGGCGGCTGCGGTATTGAAGTAGTCGTTGGCGGCGAAGATCACGTTAAACATCGTGGGCTGATCCTCGGTAAGATACTCGAATTCGAGAGTCTTTTTGGTCCAGTTGGCTACGGTGCCGGTCTCAGTGGTGTTGATGCGGGCGATAAGAGCGAAGTCGTTGGAATATGTCACGGCGCCGCCGGTAGTGGTAGATTCACCCTTGAAGAGGATATTGCGTTCGCGGTTGGTCATCGTGACCTTGGATGTTG
>CAMWUX010000076.1 GCA_947177605.1 uncultured Porphyromonadaceae bacterium | reverse complement strand
ATCCAGAAAAACAATGGTATGGCGATGGCAAATATTAACTTTAATGCTTTGATCCCTATAGGATTGCGATTGTTACGGTGCTCTTTTTTCCATTGGTGATATTCCTCTACCAGATGGAATCCATGAAACATTGTGAACATGATTCTTCCTTATTTTACAGCTTTGCGGATTTTACGGGATGGATTGATGCCGGAGGCATAGAACGCACTTTTCAGGTCGTCCCCATATTGCGTACAGATCGGACCTCCGAAATTGAGCAAAAGAAAAGATTGCTGCAGGCAGTCGAGCCCCGACTGCTCCAGCCTTTGTTGGACACCGTGGAATTCACATGGGAATTCCTTCACGCACCTCGCACATTTCATAAATAGATAATGATGTTTTAAGGTGGAAAAGATAGAGTACGGTAGCGACGGAAACGGCAAAAGTCAGGACACGACAATACGGCTGCCGCATTGTGCGGTAGCTGTTGTCGGAAATACGGGCAACCCGGCCGTAAGTATATACCGACCCTTTGTCTTCTATGTCAATTCTCCTCACTTCAAAATCTAATCCACGAGATTATTGAAATATTTCCCGTCTGGCAGGTCTCCTGACTTATCCTGTTTCACCGGCGCCTTCCCATCGGAGATCCCGACAGTGGCTTCATGCCGATGATTTTGGAGGAATTACAGTAGCGGGTCTGTCCCGGATTCACACCGGATTCCCTATTAATCGCGTTTCCGCGAACCAAAACGTGCCGCAAAATTAGCGACAATTTCCCATTTCACCAAAATATTCCCTTCTGACAATCCGGTCAACACGATTAGCTACCGCAAATTTTGTTAATCAGACCAAATAAAACGGCTATTTTTATCAGTTTTAATTAATAAAAGGCGTTAGCTTTGTATTATGCGATCACTGGAAGTAACGCGAAGATGTTTTTCATCCGAGCTTTCCACTTGTCTCGGCGGCAGATACATAGAAATACATATACAAGTGAATCCGGCGATACCGCGATGGGTATGCCGGATTGTAATGCTGATGGGATGTGAGGGTGTCACCGGGCGCCGCTCAGCGGGGGCATGAACGCGTCGGGATAGTGAGTGAGGCGATGGCCGGTCTCGGGTGTACCTACTATGGTGATGATGTCAAACTGCGGCTCGAACGGGTGTGCCAGCTGACCCACATAGGCATCCGCCACTCTCACCATACGCCGAATCTTCTTATCGTCGACCGCTTCGAGCGGATCCACAAAGTCGGTGGAGCGCGTCTTTACCTCCACGAAGATGATTCGCGAACCCTTCTGAGCTACTAAGTCGACCTCCTTGTGGCCAACACGCATATTCAGGTTTACGATCGCGTAGCCGTTGGCGATAAGGTATTCACGCGCGAGGCTCTCGCCCCAGGCTCCGAGCCGGTTGTGCTCGGCCACTTAGAGAGCGAGGAGTTTGTCGATATTAGCCTTGAGCTGCTCGCGTGTAGGGCCTGCCATACGGAGGTCGCGCACCTGCTCGCCGTTCTTAAAGAAGAGGATGGTAGGAATCGACATGATGCGGTGGGTTGTGGCCAGATCGCTCTGCTCGTCTACGTTGTACTTGCCGATCAATACCTTGCCTTCATATTCCTTTGCAAGTTCGTCGACCACCGGAGCCAGACGCATGCAGGGGCCGCACCAGGTAGCCCAGAAGTCGATTACCACCGGCTGGCCGGAGGCTATGATGTCGTTCACATTGCTGTCGGTAAATTCAAATGCCATAATACGTTTAGATTTTTGATGTGTTAAAGAGTGATTGCAAATATACGAATAATTCTCCCGAGTGCGAAAAAATCATTATCTTTGAATTTCCAATCTTTAAGCCTCAGCCTATGATCCCCTTCGTACATCTCCACGTCCACACACAATATTCACTGCTCGACGGTCAGGCATCGGTGCCGGCGCTCGTAGAGAAAGCGCTTGCCGACGGTATGCCCGGCATGGCCATCACTGACCATGGCAATATGTTTGGCGTCAAGGAGATATTCAACTATGTGTATGGCGGAGGGGCTATCAAGACCTTCAAGAAGCGGCTTGAGAAAGCCAAGAAGAAAGGCGACGAGACCGAGTGCGCGCGTCTCGAAGGGTATATCGACCGACTGAAGGCCAAGGACTTCAAACTGATATTAGGCTGCGAGATGTATGTGGCCAACGGCTCGCTGCTCGACCGCGCCGACAAGAGCGACACAGGCCGCCACCTCATCGTATTGGCAAAAAACCGCACCGGCTACAAAAACCTCATCAAACTTGTGTCGCAGGCCTACACCGACGGCTTCTACTCCCATCCGCGTACCGACAAAGCCAGCCTCGCCGAGCGCCGCGAAGGCCTCATCATCTGCTCCGCATGTCTCGGCGGCGAACTGCCGCGACTTATCGACACCGGCCGCTTCGACGAAGCCCTGCGTCAGGCGCAATGGTGGAAAGACACCTTCGGCGACGACTACTATATCGAATTGCAGCGCCACCCCTCCGGAAAGCCCGGCGGCAATGTGGAGACTTTCCCCAAGCAGCAGAAAGTCAACGCTAAACTCATCGAGATAGCCCGACAGCTCGACATAAAGATCATCTGTACGAACGACTCTCACTTCGTCAACGAAGAGGATGCCGAGGCTCACGACCGCCTCATCTGCATCTTCACCAACAACTATCTCTCCGACCCCAACCGCATGCGCTACACCAAGCAGGAATGGTTCAAGACCCAGCAGGAGATGAACGATCTCTTCGCCGACCTGCCCGAAGCGCTGCAAAACACCGTAGAAATAGCCGACAAAGTCGAATACTACTCGATCGACCACGGGCCGATCATGCCCACCTTCGCTATCCCCGAGGAGTTTGGCACAGAGGAAATATACCGTCAGCGCTTCACCCATGAAGACCTCTTCAACGAATTCACCCGCGACGATGCCGGCAATGTGGTGCTGTCGCAGGAAGAAGCCGACAAGAAGATCGAGAAGCTCGGCGGCTACGAGAAGCTCTATCGTCTCAAACTCGAAGCCGACTATCTTGCCGCCCTCGCCTATGAAGGCGCACGCAAGCGCTACGGCGATCCCCTCACCGACGAACTTCGCGACCGCCTGCGCTTTGAACTTCACATCATGAAGACTATGGGCTTCCCCGGCTACTTCCTCATCGTGCAGGACTTCATCAACGTAGCCCGCAACGAGCTCGGCGTCAGCGTCGGTCCGGGTCGTGGCTCAGCAGCCGGCAGTTGCGTGGCCTACTGTCTCGGCATCACCCAGATCGACCCCGTGAAGTACGACCTCCTCTTCGAACGCTTCCTTAACCCCGACCGTATCTCCCTCCCCGATATCGATATCGACTTCGACGACGACGGCCGCGGTGACGTGCTCCGTTATGTCACCAAGAAATATGGCGAGGAGAAGGTGGCCCACATCATCACCTACGGCACCATGGCGGCCAAGTCGGCCATCAAGGATGTGGCTCGTGTGGAGCAACTACCTCTGTCAGAGAGCGACCGACTTACCAAGCTCATCCCGCGACGCATGCCGCAGGATCTCGCTCCGACGCTTCAGAACTGCTACGACTACGTACCCGAATTCCGCCCCGAGCTCCAGTCGTCCAACCCCCTCGTAGTCGAGACACTCAAGTATGCCAGGATGCTCGAAGGCAACGTGCGCAACTTCGGCGTACACGCCTGCGGCGTCATCATCTGCCGCGACGACATCACCGACTGGGTACCCGTCAGCACCGCCGTCGACAAATCATCCGACTCCAAGGAGCGCATCATCGTGACCCAATACGAAGGTCGCGTGATTGAGGAGACAGGTCTCATCAAGATGGACTTCCTCGGCCTCAAGACACTATCCATCATCAAGGAAGCTGTGGCCAACATCAAGTCGACCCGAGGCATCGACATCGATATGGATACTATCCCCATCGACGACCCCGCCACATATAAATTATACAGCGAAGGCCGCACGGCCGGTACTTTCCAGTTCGAGTCGGCCGGTATGCAGAAATACCTCCGCGAGCTCCAGCCCTCCACATTCGAAGACCTCATAGCCATGAACGCCCTCTACCGTCCGGGCCCCATGGACTATATACCCGACTTCATCGCCCGCAAGCACGGACGCGCCCCCATCGTCTACGATATCCCCATCATGGAGAAGTATCTCAAGGACACCTACGGCGTCACTGTGTATCAGGAACAGGTCATGCTCCTGTCGCGCCTGCTCGCCAACTTCACCCGCGGCCAGAGCGATACCCTCCGCAAGGCCATGGGTAAGAAGCTTATCGACAAGATGAACGAGCTCAAAGCCCTCTTCCTTGAGGGTGGTCAGGCCAATGGTCACGATCCTAAAGTGCTTGAAAAAATATGGGCCGACTGGGAGAAATTCGCCTCCTACGCATTTAATAAGAGCCACGCCACATGCTACTCCTGGGTAGCTTTCCAGACCGCGTATCTCAAGGCCAACTACCCGGCCGAATATATGGCCGCAGTGCTCTCGCGCAACCGCTCCGATATCGAGAAACTCTCAGGCTTCATCGACGAATGCAAGAAAATGCACATCCGCGTCAAGGGCCCCGACGTCAACGAGAGCTTCGCCAACTTCGGTGTCAACTCCCGCGGCGACATACGCTTCGGCATCGCAGCCCTCAAAGGCATCGGCGAGAATGTGGCCGACGAGATACTGCGCGCACGCAATTCCGGCGAAGGCCCGTTCAAGGATATCTACGACTTCGTGGAGCGTGTCAACCCCTCGGTGCTCAACCGCCGCATCATCGAGACCCTCGCCTACGCCGGAGCATTCGACTGCTTCTCCGACCATATAGCCCGCGAAGACTTCTTCGAGAAAAACTCCAAAGGCGACACTATGGCCGAAGCCCTCCTGCGCTACGGACAGCTCTTTCAGGCCGACAGGATGAATCAGGCCATGTCGCTCTTCGGCGACGACGAATCCGCCGACGCCACCGCCGGACGTCCCCAGATAGTCCGCGCCCTGCCGTGGGTCGACGCCGTGCGGCTCGAAAAAGAGCGCGAGATCGTAGGCACATACCATAGCGCCAATCCCCTCGACCCCTTCTATATGGAGCTCCGCTTCGGCTGCGTGCCCATCAAGGAATTCCTCGAGCAGCCGCCCCAGGAAGGCAAAGAATTCGCCATCGGCGGCATGGTGCTCGAATTTACCTCGCGTCCCTCCAAGAAAGGCGGACACTTCGGCATACTCAAAGTGCAGGACTACACCGGCTCAGCCGAATTCATGCTCTTCGACAAAGACTACATCAACTTCCACAACTACGGAGTGCCCGGCATGCCCATCTACATCAAAGGCGTCTACACACGCCGCTTCGCCACCTCCGATGTAAAATTCAAGATACTCAACATCCGGCTCCTGTCCGAGATACAAGGCTCCATCGTGTCCGACCTCACAGTACTCATCAACCCTGACAGTCTCAACCCCGCCGTAGCATCCCTGCTCGGCGAGCGCCTGCAGCAGTCAGGCCCCGACGAGACGGGCACACTCAGCTTCCGTGTAGTCGACCCCCTCACAGGCCGCTCCGTACTCCTCCTGTCGCCCAAGCCCTGCAAGCTCGACAGAGATCTCGTAGAACTCATCGAATCCTTCGACCTCCAGCTCGTACCCCACCTATCCACCCCGGGTCAGTGATCCATATGCAATGTAGAGACGATTTTCAAATCGCCATCCCATATAAAAAAAGCGGGCGCTACCCGATGTGGAAGCGCCCGCTATAATTCGTGAATCGTGTGTCACTTAAGTATCTTGGTCGTATTAGCACCCTGGCGGACGATGTAGAAGCCGGGGGCCACGGCCTCGATCGAATTGCCGAGCAATACACCCTGCAGATCATACACATCGTAGGGCTGCGAATAGTCGATCTTCTCAGCCTGATCCGCCCCTATCTCATCTATGACGCTCAACTCAGGATCACCGCCTATACCGGCCACTGCTATCGGAGCATCAGCGTATAGCGTTTCGGCTATGATACGACACTCGTTGCCCTCAAGTTCCGAAGTGCTTACATGAAGCGTGACCACACCGTCATTGTCTACTGTAGCGATCTCGGGATCGGTTGATCGCCAGAACACATACGGGAGCGTGACATCCTCAGGAGCCACCGTAGCAGTCAGGTGGAAAGATTCACCGGCGTTACCGTAGATCTCCGTCACATCAAGAGTAAGAGCAGTGGGCTCCACCAGCGTATTCCAATCCGAATCCCTGCTCCACGGGTATAGCGGCTGATATGAGGACATAGCCG
>CAMWUX010000075.1 GCA_947177605.1 uncultured Porphyromonadaceae bacterium | reverse complement strand
CTGGTGATCTTCGCGCTTCACATCGGGATACTACTGCTACAGTTTGCGATAGCGGCTCTCTTCAACCGGAAGAATCCGCTGCGGATGCTCCGGACTATGATGCCGGCCTACTTCACGGCGCTGGGCACACAGTCGTCGGCAGCCACTATCCCTGTCACGCTTGAGTGTACGACGAAGATAGGTGTAGACAAGGATATAGCGGGCTTCACGGTGCCGCTGTGCGCCACGATCCATATGTCGGGCAGTACGCTCAAGATCGTGGCCTGCGCTCTGGCACTTATCATCATGCAGGGGGGCGACTACAGTGTAGCTACCTTCGCACAGTTTATCGCGATGCTGGGTATCACGATAGTGGCAGCTCCGGGTATTCCGGGAGGAGCTATCATGGCGTCGCTCGGACTGCTGTCGGCCGTATTGGGATTCTCAGACTCTCAAAATGCCATGATGATAGCACTTTACATTTCGATGGACAGCTTCGGGACGGCCTGTAATGTGACCGGCGACGGTGCTATCTCGGTAATCGTGGATCGTGTGAGCAAAAAAATCAGCCATGCGGCGTAATTTTTACGAATCGGGTGCGTCACATATAATACAGATGTAATACAACAACACAAAAATGGATATACTCAACGTAGACAACGTAACGAAAAACTACGCGCGCCACTGCGCGCTCGATGCGATATCGCTGAGCGTGCCGGAAGGGAGTGTGTACGGTCTGCTGGGCCCCAACGGAGCCGGCAAGACCACGCTGATCCGCATCATCAATCATATCACGGCACCGGATTCGGGTATGGTGACATTCGACGGCCATCCGCTCACGCAGGCCGATGTGGCTCATATCGGATATCTGCCGGAGGAGCGCGGTCTGTACAAAAAAATGAAGGTGGGCGATCAGGCTATCTTCTTCGCAAGACTAAAAGGGATGTCGAGCAGAGAGGCCCGCACGGAGTTGCGCGCCTGGTTTGAGAAGTTCGGCATCCTCGACTGGTGGGACAAGAAGGTGGAGGAGCTATCGAAGGGTATGGCGCAGAAGGTACAGTTTATCGTAACGGTGCTTCACCGGCCAAAGCTACTTATCTTCGACGAACCCTTCTCCGGCTTCGATCCTATCAACGCCGCCCTGCTGCGCGACGAGATACTGGAGCTCAAGCGTCAGGGCTCGACCGTGATTTTCTCGACCCACAATATGGCCTCGGTAGAGGAGATATGCGACAACATCACTCTGATCAATCAAGGACGCAATATCCTCACGGGTAATGTGGCCGAACTGCGCGAACGCTTCAGCAAAGGTAAGTATCAGATCACATTCACCGGTCCGACGCAGACCCTCATCGACGCACTGCAGCCTGTGACAGAAAGCTACTCGCTGTCGGATGCCGGCAGCGGAGCCGTGACGATAGATATCAACGCCGCGCCTGATGCGACAGTGCGCCAGATATTACAGACGGCTAATGATACGGTAGACATCCTTTCGTTCCAGAAAGGACGCGCCTCAATGAATGACATCTTTATTCAAACCATAGGAAAATCATAACCATGCTATCCAAGACAGGACTCATAATACGACGCGAATATCTTGAACGCGTCACTAAAAAAAGTTTTCTTATCACTACACTGCTGATGCCTGTGGTGATGCTCGCGCTTATGTTTACCCCGGTACTCATAAACGAGTTCAGCGAATCCGAACAGCGCACTATCCTTATAGTCGACGCTACGGGAGAGGTGGAGCCGGAGATGCACTCCGTACCGTCGATCACATTCCTCCCCGTGGCCGACGAAGCTGAGGGACGCCGTATTCTCGACACAGAAAGCGCTCAGGGTGTGCTTCTCATTCCCGACAACATATTTGAAAACGGCGCCAATGTGCAACTGATTTCGTCCGAGCCGGCGTCGATCAACGTAGAGAGCGCTATCACCTCGCAACTCAATTCGATAATAGAGCACAAGCGCATGGCTCAGTACGGTATCGAGGGACTGGACTCGATCATGGCTGCCGTGGAGAGCGACGTGACGCTGCGCACGCTCGAATATAATCCCGAAGGTGACGATAAGGAATCGTCGACGCTCGTGGCATACGCTCTGGGCATGGTACTTACGATGCTACTCTATATGTGTCTGCTGCTCTACGGCCAGATGGTGATGACAAGCATTATCGAGGAGAAAACCAACCGAGTGCTCGAAATCGTGGTATCATCGGTGAAGCCGCGCCAGCTTATGATAGGCAAGATATGCGGTATCGGCCTTGTAGCCGTGACACAGCTGCTTATATGGACTGTGCTCATAGCAGGAGCTTCGTCGCTGATTCTTCCCAACCTAATCTCGCCCGAGACTGCGGCACAGGTTGAGGCACTCAACGCCAACGCGCTGGCTACATCGGACGCAACTGCCAATATCGGTATGCTTCAGGCTATCTCGATGCTCGGCAACGTGGGATATATACTTCAGCTTTTCGCCCTGCTGCTGCTCTTCCTCGTGGGTGGCTTCATGCTGTACGCGGCAGTGTATGCGGCGATAGGTTCGGCCGTAGACAATATCCAGGATGCCGGCCAGCTGCAGACGGTAGTAATCGTACCGATCATCTGCGGTATAATCTTCGGGGTGCAGGCCGCTTCGGATCCGTCGTCGACAATGAGCTTCTGGACGTCGCTGATACCATTCACTTCACCGATGGTGATGATGGCGCGTATACCGTTTGGCGTTCCGGCCTGGGAGATAGCCTTGTCGCTGGTGGTGCTGTATCTGTCGTTCTTCGCAATGGTGTGGCTGGCCGCCAAGATATACCGGGTGGGTATCTTCATGTATGGCAAGAAGCCTTCGCTGAAAGAGATGATACGCTGGATACGCTACAATTAACATTTATTGTGTAAAACGAAATAGGCGATTTTGCAAATAAATTATTAACTTTGCAGGCTTATTAGTCACATAGCACAATGAGACAACTAAAAATCACTAAATCAATCACTAACCGCGAAAGCGCGTCGCTCGACAAGTATCTTCAGGAGATAGGCCGCGAGGAACTGATCTCCGTAGAGGAGGAAGTGGAGCTGGCTCAACGCATCCGCCAAGGTGATCAAAAAGCACTCGAAAAGCTCACACGCGCCAATCTCCGCTTCGTGGTGTCGGTGGCCAAGCAGTACCAGAATCAGGGACTCAGCTTGCCCGACCTAATCAACGAAGGCAATCTCGGCTTGATAAAAGCAGCGCAAAAGTTTGATGAGACCCGAGGCTTCAAATTTATTTCCTATGCCGTATGGTGGATCCGTCAGTCCATCCTGCAGGCTCTGGCCGAGCAGTCGCGCATAGTACGTCTGCCCCTTAATCAGGTAGGCTCGCTGAATAAGATCAGCAAAGCCCTCTCGAAATTCGAGCAGGATCACGAACGCCGTCCGTCGGCCGAAGAATTGGCCGAGCGTCTTGACGTGCCTGTAGACAAGATCGCCGACACCCTCAAGGTATCTGGCCGTCACATTTCCGTAGACGCTCCCTTCGTGGAAGGCGAGGACAACAGTCTGCTCGACGTCCTAACCAACGACGATTCTCCAATGGCCGACTCGACCCTCACGCAGGAGTCGCTTGCCAAGGAGGTGGATCGCGCACTGCGTCAGCTCCATGAGCGCGAACGCGAAATTCTGAAAATGTTTTTCGGTATCGGCTGTCAGGAGATGACTCTGGAGGAGATCGGTGCGAAATTTGACCTTACACGCGAACGTGTGCGTCAGATCAAAGAGAAAGCGATCCGTCGCCTCAAAGGACAGAAGAGCCGCCTGCTCAAGCCCTACTTAGGCCAGTAAGAGAGCTTAACATCAAAAATTAATATCGCCGTCAATAATCCGGAATCCGGAAAATTGGCGGCGATTGATTTTCTTAAATAATCAGACTTGCGGGCGCTATAGCATCAAGGGCATGATGGCTTCTACGACTGTGCTGGGGGCACTTACATCGGTGTCGCCAAAGAAGAAAGCCTCAAACTGAAATATCAATAAGATAATGACTAAGATCACGGCAATAATAGCAAGCCATAGCTGCCATGATTGTTTACTTTTTTTCTGTTTACGATCGTTCATAGTTGAAAGCGGTTAAAAAAAAATTAAGTTTTTCTATCTAATTAACGCAGAAAGTCAGTAAAAAGTTCTAACAATAGTTTGTAACTTTGCAATAATAATAAATACCATTATGACACTTTTCGATAAGTTAACCGCACGCGCCAAGGAATGCCCCCAGCGCATCGTGCTCCCTGAAGGTACCGAACCCCGTACACTAACCGCCGCCGACCGAATCATAGCCGATGGTCTGGCGCAAATCACACTCATAGGCGACCGCGCCGCCATATTGCGCATGGCCAAGGAGATGAGCCTTAGCAATATCGAGCAGGCCAACATCGTGGATCCGGCGGACGAGAATGTAATCGACCGCTACGCTCCCCTCTTCTTTGAACTCCGCAAGAGCAAAGGCATCACTATGGAAGAGGCACGCCTGACTACTGCCAATCCTCTCTATCTTGGCTGCCTGATGGTGAAAGCTGGTGATGCCGACGGGCAGGTAGCGGGTGCTATGAACACTACAGGTAATGTGCTCCGCGCCGCATTTCAGGTGATAAAGACTCAGCCCGGCATCGACGTAGTGTCGGGTGCATTCATTATGCTTCTCCCCGAAGGACTGAACTACGGCACTGACGGTATACTCGTATTCGCCGACTGCGCCGTGGTACCCGATCCCGACGCTCGACAGCTTGCCCAGATAGCAGTATCTGCGTCGCAGACAGCTCGCGATATTGCCGGCATAGAGCCGCGCGTGGCCATACTGAGCTTCTCGACCAAGGGCAGTGCGAAGCATGAGCGCGTAGATAAGGTAATAGAAGCCACGCGTATAGCCCATGAGATGGCTCCCTCGCTCATTCTTGACGGCGAGCTGCAGGCTGATGCAGCAATAGTTCCCGCGGTGGCCAACACGAAGAGTCCGAATTCGCCGCTGAGCGGCCGGGCAAACGTACTGGTGTTCCCCTCGCTTGAGGTTGGCAATATCGCTTACAAACTCGTGCAGCGTCTCGGCGGCGTACAGGCCGTAGGTCCGGTGCTACAGGGTCTTGCCGCTCCGGTCAACGATCTCTCGCGCGGCTGCTTCCCCGAGGATATATACAAAACAATAATCATGACCTGCAATCAGGCCATCGGTCTAAAAGAGAACAAATAACAGCCTTACTCATACCAACAAAAATCATACTGAGATGAAAATACTTGTGCTTAACTGCGGCAGCAGTTCCGTGAAATACAAACTGATCGACACTGACGGCGAGCATTCGCTTGCAGAAGGCGGTGTGGAAAAAATCGGCCTTGACGACGGTTTCCTTAAATACCGTATGCCCGACGGATCTAAAGCCTTAAAAGAGCTTGGCCACATAGACCACAAGCAAGCTGTGGAAGCTATCCTCGAAATACTTACCGATCCGATGCTTGGATGCATCAAGAGCTTCAGCGAGATTGATGCTGTGGGTCACCGAGTAGTGCACGGCGGCGAGAAGTTTGCATCGAGCGTACTGATCACCGACGAGGTGATTCAGAAGGTGAAGGACTGCTACGAGATGGCACCGCTACATAATCCGGCCAATATCACCGGCATCGAGGCCGTGAGCGCACTGATGCCAGATGTGCCTCAGGTGGGTGTATTCGATACAGCATTCCATCAAACTATGCCTGCCAAGGCTTTTATGTATGCACTCCCCTACTCATATTATACAGAGGATGGCGTGCGCCGCTATGGTTTCCACGGCACCAGCCACCGCTATGTAAGCGCACGCGCCATCGAACTTCTCGGTCTCGACCCGAAGAATTCAAAGGTAATCACTTGCCACATAGGCAACGGCGGTTCGATCACGGCTGTAGTGAACGGCAAGAGCGTAGATACCTCCATGGGTATGACTCCTACCGAAGGCCTGATGATGGGTACCCGCTCGGGCGATGTGGATCCCGGCGCGCTCACTTATCTGATGACAAAGCATGATCTTACCGCCTGCCAGTTGCAGAATGTGATCAACAAGGAGAGCGGTGTAGCCGGTGTGTCGGGTCTGAGCAACGATATGCGCGAAATCGAGGCATCGGTAAAGGCCGGTGACAACGAGCGTGCCAAACTTGCTCTTGACATGTATGAACTGCGTATCATCAAGTATGTGGGTGCATACGCTGCCGAAATGGGCGGTGTTGACGCTATCGTGTTTACCGGCGGTGTGGGCGAGAACCAGACCGGCGTGCGCGAGAATGTGTGTCGTCCGCTGGCCTTCATGGGTGTAAGAAT
>CAMWUX010000074.1 GCA_947177605.1 uncultured Porphyromonadaceae bacterium | reverse complement strand
ATCGCATATCACTGGGGGCGTGAATACATTCCGCTCGAAACGGCCTACGAAGGTATGGACTTCTCTCCCGCCTCTATTGAAGCCGGGTTTCAGAACGGTGACGTGATACTCGAAGCCGACGGCAAGCCCGTCGATATGTCCGACAATACAGCCATGTATCACGTGGCCGACGCCCGCACTGTCCGTGTGTTGCGCAACTATCATGATACCGTGGATATCACTCTTCCCGCCGACTTTATCTTTATGGTGAGCAAAAACCGTGCGTTTATGTCATACCGTATACCGGCCATCGTCGACAAGGTGCAGGGCGGTACCGCTGCCTCCGAGGCCGGCCTGAAACCGGGCGATCGTATAGTGGGCGTCGGTGGCTTCCCCACGCCATCCTATACCGAACTTACACAGGAGCTGCAGAAGGTGGCCGGCCGAAAGGTACTCCTGTCGATTGAGCGTGGCGATTCACTCATTGAAGTATCAGCCACGCCGTCGAAAGCCGGTAAACTCGGATTCCAGCTCAAGCCCATCACCGAACTGTATCCTACCGAACGCGTGAAATATAGCTTCCTCGGCTCATTCCCTGCCGGATGGGAAATCGGCACATCCACACTCACTACCTACGTAAGTTCCCTGCGCCATCTCTTCTCGGCAGAGGGAGCTAAGAGTATCGGCGGATTCGGTGCTATCGGCAGTATGTTCCCCGACCGATGGAATTGGCTTAGCTTCTGGGAGATCACCGCATTCCTCTCCGTAGTGCTCGCATTCATGAACATCATCCCCATCCCCGGCCTCGACGGCGGTCACGCCTTCTTCGTGCTGGCCGAGATGATCACACGCCGCAAGCCCAGTGAGAAATTCATCGAATACGCTCAGTATGCCGGTATGATGTTCCTCATACTTCTCCTACTCTATGCCAACGGTGCCGACATCGTCCGCGCCATAATGAACTGATGCCACTTATGGAATATCCCGAAATAATATTGCATCGCGGCAAGGAAGAGTCGCTGCTGAGATTCCATCCATGGGTATTTTCAGGCGCTATCCGCCATTTGCCCAAGGGTGTCGAGGAGGGCGACCTCGTCAAAGTATTTGCCGCCGACGGCCGTATGCTCGGCATCGGCCACTATCAGATAGGTTCGATCGCCGTGCGTATGCTCACGTGGGCCGATGAGGCTGTCGACGCTTCGTTCTACGCCCGTCGCCTCGACGACGCTTTCCGTATGCGCCGATCCATCGGTATAGTCAATGCCGATACCGACGCCTATCGCCTTGTGCATGGCGAGGGCGACTTCCTCCCCGGGCTCATCGTCGACGTCTACGGCCCTACCGCCGTGGTGCAGGCTCATTCGCCCGGTATGCACTTCGCGCGCCATGATATAGCCCATAGCCTTGTGGAGCTTCCCGAGGCAGGCATCACGAGCGTTTATTACAAGTCCGAGACCACACTGCCATATAAGGCTCAGCTCGATCCGACCAACGAATATCTCATCGGCGACTTCACCGGTGATGTGGCTATGGAGCAGGGATTGAAATTCCATGTCGACTGGCTCCGAGGGCAGAAGACCGGATTTTTCGTAGATCAGCGCGACAACCGTATGCTCCTGCAGCGCTATTCGGCCGGTCGAAAGGTACTCAATATGTTCTGCTACACCGGTGGCTTCTCCGTCTACGCTCTGCGTGGAGGTGCTCGGGAAGTGTGCTCCGTCGATAGTTCGGCCAAGGCCATCGCCCTCACCGAAGCCAATGTCGAGCTCAACTTCCCCGGGGCTCCCAATCATACAGCCGTAGCCGTGGACGATTTCGACTATCTGGCCGATATGGAGCAGGGGCGCTTCGATCTCATCGTGCTCGACCCGCCCGCTTTTGCCAAGCATCGCGGAGCCATAAAGAATGCGCTCCGTGGCTATCAGCGCCTCAATGCGCGCGCTTTCGAGAAGATCGCTCCCCGCGGCGTGCTCTTCACCTTCTCATGTTCGCAGGCCATCACCAAGGAGCAGTTCCGCCTCGCGGTATTTTCAGCAGCAGCTCAGAGCGGCCGCCGCGTGAGGATACTCCACCAGCTCACCCAGCCCGCCGATCATCCTATCAACATCTACCATCCCGAAGGCGAATACCTCAAGGGATTGGTGCTCTACGTCGAATAATACAATATCAATCCGCAATGTCAAAGATAAAACACGCCATCATGGCTACAACACTTTCACTCTCCGCGCTGGCCGCTTCGGCCGATGCCAATCAGCCGTTCAACTATAATGTCGACCGCTTCGCCGATATCGAAGTGCTCCGCTATAAAGTGCCCGGATTTGAGCAGCTCACGCCCAATCAGCGCTTGCTTGTCTACTATCTCACCGAAGCCGCCATCGCAGGCCGCGATATCCTCTGGGATCAGAACAGCCGCTATGGTCTTGAACTCCGCCAGCTCCTCGAATACATCTATACCCACTTCGACGGCGACCGCTCGTCGGCCGACTTCAAGGCTTTCGAGCAATACCTCAAGCAGGTATGGTTTGGCAACGGCGTGTATCACCACTACTCGATGGATAAGTTCACCCCCGGCTTCTCGCGCGCCTTCTTCGTAGGCGAGCTCGCCAAGGTGCCCGTAGCTCATCAGGGTAAGAATACCGCCGACATCATCCGTCTGATCTTCGACCCGCAGTTTCTCCCCAAGAAGGTCAATCAGGCCGATGGCGTAGATCTCATCGTCACTTCCGCAGGCAATCTCTACGGCCCCGGCGTCACCCAGCAGGAAGTGGAGGACTATTACAATTCACTCAAGGACACCACCGATACCACTCCCATATCCTACGGCCTCAACACCCGCGTGGTGAAGGAAAACGGTAAGATCGTGGAGCAGACCTACCGCCTCGGCGGTCTCTATTCCGACGCCATAGCCCGCATCATCGACAATCTCACAAAGGCGCTCCCTTACGCCGAGAATGATACCCAGCGCGAAGTGATCGAAAAACTCATCTCCTACTATAAGTCGGGCGATCTCAAGGAATTCGACGACTATTCTATAGCGTGGGTAGGCGATCTCGCTTCGCAGGTCGACTTTATCAACGGATTTATCGAAAGCTACGATGATCCACTCGGTATGACAGGCAACTGGGAGTCCATCGTCAACTTCAAGAATATCCCCGCCAGCCACCGCACCGAAGTGATCTCCGACAATGCACAGTGGTTTGAGGATCACTCTCCCGTCGATCCCCGCTTCCGCAAGGACAAGGTGCGTGGCGTATCGGCCAAGGTTATCACCGCCGCTATCCTCGCCGGCGACTCCTATCCCGCCACCCCCATCGGCATCAATCTCCCCAACGCCAACTGGATCCGTGCAGCTCACGGCTCTAAATCGGTCACTATCGAGAATATTACCGAAGCCTACGATGCCGCATCCCACGGCGATGGCTTCAACGAAGAGTTTGTGCCCGATGCCGCTACCCGCGAGCTGATGGACAAGTATCTCTTCATCACCGACAATCTCCATACCGACCTCCACGAATGTCTCGGCCACGGCTCCGGACGTCTCCTCCCCGGTGTTGACCCCGACGCCCTTAAAGCCCACGGCTCCACCCTTGAAGAAGCCCGAGCTGACCTCTTCGCCCTTTATTATCTGGCCGATCCCAAGCTCGTGGAACTCGGACTGCTCGACTCGCCCGAAGCCTACAAGGCCGAATACTATAAGTGTATGCTCAACGGCCTCATGACCCAACTCATGCGTATTGAGCCCGGTAAGGATATCGAGGAAGCCCACATGCGCAATCGCAAGCTCATTGCCGAATGGGCGCTCCGCGCCGGCGCACCGCAGAACGTGGTCCAACTGAAGAAGCACGATGGCAAGACCTACGTCGTGATCAACGACTACGAAGCGCTCCGCGGTCTCTTCGGTCAGCTCCTTGCCGAGATTCAGCGCATCAAGAGCGAGGGCGACTACGAAGCCGGCCGTCAGCTCGTTGAGGAATACGCCGTGAAGGTCGATTCCACCCTCCATCAGGAAGTGCTCGACCGCTACAGCCACCTCTCCATCGCTCCCTATAAGGGATTCGTCAACCCCGTCTACACTCTCGTGACCGATGCCGAAGGTCAGCCCGTGGATGTCACTATCAGTTATACCGAGGACTATCCATCGCAGATGCTTCGCTATAGCCGCGACTATTCGCCCCTCACCGCTAAGAAATGCTGCAAGAAGAGTTCGCATCACGGTTGCTCGAAAGCGCAGTAACCGAGCTGTCGCGACTGCCCGGAGTAGGACGTAAGACCGCCCTGCGCCTGGCTCTGCACCTTCTCCGTCGCGACGAGGCTCAGAGCGTGGCGCTCGGCGAGGCTATTATCGACCTCCGCAGGAATATCCGCTACTGTACCCGGTGCCACAACATCTCCGAGACCGAGACCTGTGCTATTTGCTCATCACCATCGCGCACGGCGTCAACGGTGTGCGTGGTCGAGAACGTATCGGATGTGATGGCAGTGGAGCGTACGCGTCAGTATCATGGCGTCTACCATGTGCTCGGGGGAGTCATATCGCCGATGGATGGAATAGGACCCGACACACTTGAGATCGATTCGCTCGTGGAGCGTGTGGAGCAGGGTGGTATCGACGAGGTCATCCTCGCACTGCCCGCCACGATGGAGGGCGACACCACCAACTTCTACATCTTCCGAAAACTCGCTCCGTTTACCGATCTCAAGATCACCCAGCTCGCTCGTGGCGTAGCCGTAGGCAACGAACTCGAATATACCGACGAGATCACCCTCGGGCGCAGTATTCTGCACCGCACATTGTTCTCCGACTCATTCAACAAGCGATGATATCCGACGCCAACATCTATCTGCGGGCCCCCGAGCCCGCCGACTTATCCACGATGTATGCCGTGGAAAACGACCGCACGCTCTGGCAGAGCAGCGCCGTGCGCGCGCCGATGTCGATGTATAAGCTCCGTCAGTTTGTCGAAGCCTACGATGCCAATGTGCTGGCCACCGATAGCGGTCGCTTCACCATCTGCCGTCGCTCCGACGACGCGCTGCTCGGCTTCATCGACTACTTCGAACTCGACACCCTCAATCGCCGCACAGGCATCGGGTTAGTGGTACTCGAGGAGTATCGGGCGCAAGGCTATGGTGCAGCGAGTATAGAGTTGTTGGCCGAATATCTCGGCAAAGAACTCGGATTACACTCCCTATGGGCCGTCATCGCACAAGACAATCAGGCATCGCGCGCCACCTTCGAATCCGCCAGCTTCACCACCTCCGGCCGTCTGCGCAGCTGGATTCGCACCGGATCCACCTACACCGATGCCCTCCTCTACCAGCGCCTCCTATAATCAATTCACGGTATTTGAGGACGGTACCATTGCGTAGCATAGTGAGGCTACAGCGCCGCAGACGCCTGCCTCCGATGCGTCATTAGGTTGACAATAGATTATGCAGATCCTACTATAAAGAATCGTTAGGTGGTGTAGCGGTAGTTTCCTCCACGCTAATCACCTCATCGACCTCTTCGGCCGGTGTTTCGATATATTCAGTAATCAACACATCTTCCGCCTGAGTATCAGTGAGTGTTTTATCGTCTTTATTCGACGATTCTACACTCTTCGTGGTTGCATTCCCTTTGGACGATTCCATTATTGGTTGTGCGGATTGAGTTTCTTCAGTAGTTTGTGTCGAATCCTGAGATTCCTCTTTTTTATCTCCGCCATTTATTGCACCAATCAGTAGCAATCCACCCACCAAACTTAATCCGATATATTTGCGTCTCTTATGCGCTCTGAAAATTGCTTCAGTTGGGCATCCGCAATAAGGGCATCGGCTAAATGCAGTTCTCGATGAAATCTTTCTACCACAATCAGGACAATTTATAATACTCATATCTATATTTCAATTGCCGCGGTCTTCCCCTCGTTGGCGTAAGGTATTAGTACAGAAAAGCGTAGGAATCTGTATCTGTCACCATCCTACTTGTCGAGGCTTCTCGCATTGCCCAATCGTAGTCGGATGGCAAACGTGCAGAAGCCCACGCCGGTTTATGTAATCAATGCATACAGAGTTATCTCTCACGAACCTATACCCGTAAGCAATGGTCATTACAAACCACGGGCATCTACCGTTGCTCCTCCTTGACTACGATTTGAAATTTTGCGAGAATTTCGACAAGTCAAGAATTAGCGCGGATAAACGCTTTCAAAATATGTCTTTGCAAAAGCCCACAGAAGTGGAAGTTGCCTCGCAAAGTTAAGAAAAGATTTTCATCGAGAATCTCCCCAATGAAATTTTTTTGAAAAATATGTGTTCCCCCACCCCAAACCCCTCGTACCTTTGCACCACCAAAGCAA
>CAMWUX010000073.1 GCA_947177605.1 uncultured Porphyromonadaceae bacterium | reverse complement strand
CTCTTCCCCATAAAACTTTATTGCTATATGAAAAAAATCCCATTACAACTTCAAGAAGTAAAATTCAGCTCCTACACCCACGCCGACATAGGACCACGCGTCAACGACGAATGCACTGAACTCGAATACGAGAATCGCCACTACTTCATTCAGGATCCTGAAATGGCCGGTATAAGTATCCGTGTTATCTTCGCTAACCCAAGATATGGGGAGAATCCCCGTCGTGGTATACGACATTGGGTAAACTTATATATAATGGATACTGACGATCTGAAGCCATGGCTTCAGATACGGCCGGTCTACGTAGTCATGTCGAAAGACGAGCCTATCTACTCATACTACTTCAATCTTCCTCTTATCGGTAAAATCGACCACCTAAGTCTGCAATTTTCAATTTTAGATAAAACTGCCGACTGCCACCTTGGCAAATACGACTTCGAGATCTTTTCCGACGAATCATTGGAGGCACGCCTCAAAGTACAGACAAAATCCGACAATGACGATTGGGAGTGGGAGTATGTGGACGAGGATAGCGAAGAAGAGCCGGAGCCGACCTCCGACGTAGCTACCTATCCGAATATCGAACCGGATATCCCTGATTCGCTTATCGGCTTGGAGGCCGTGAAAGAAAAAATCAACAAGCTCGAAAAATTGATAACATTCAACAAGTTCCGATACGATATGGGGCAACCGAAATCCCGAATCCGGCTGCACTCCATATTCGAAGGCGCTCCGGGCACCGGCAAGACCACTGTAGCCAAGATGCTGGGATGTATGCTCTGCGGAAAGGGAGTGTTGTCGTCGGGCCACGTCGTAGTGCGCGATCGTGCGTCACTGATCGGACGTTTTTACGACTACGAGAGCTCAAGCACCCTCAATGCTATCGAAGAAGCTGCGGGCGGAATACTCTTTATCAAAGATGCTCACCTTCTGCTCGGGAGTGACTACGAGCGCGACCCCGGCCGAAGCGTAGTCTACACCCTTCTATCTGCACTTTCCGATCCCGGCCGACGCGACTGGATGCTTATACTTTCAGGTCAGCAGGAGGGAATACGAAAGCTATTGGAGGCGTATCCCGCGCTCAAATTGCATATACCCGATGCAAATGTATGGCAGTTCGAGGACTTCTCCGCTTACGAACTCCTGAAGTTAGCTGATCGATACCTGTACCTTCATAACTATAACCTCTCACCCGAAGCATCCGAAGCACTGCGGGAGCGCATCGAATATGACTACGGTAATCACGACACCTCTTTCGGCAACGCTCATTACGTTGTGAATCTGGTTGAATCCGAGATAATTCCGGCAATATCACGGCGCTTCTTTGCTACCGGTGATATCGACAATTTTCCTCTGACCGACGTAGAGCAGTCCGACATCCCCGGAGCACCCGAATCTTAATATTTGTAGGAGTTTCATTCAAAAATCGCCCTTACAATACACTGATTCACTAATATGTAGCAACGCTAATTTTATCGTCCGCAAACATGCCGAGTAGCACGATAAAATCGAGGGCCCGGGGCGGGGATCGACTCAGCCTTCGATTAATTATTGGGATTGGGATTAGTCTTCGAGGGTGTTTGGCGCTGGGTAACAAAGGTGGCCAACTGCTGCGCGCCGGCGAGTTGTACCTCATCGCCTATCACTCCTAACTTTTGCTGCGCAGAGCAGAGATCCTTTATCGCCTGAATATCCTTATCCGTAGCACTCATTCGCTCGCGCATCACGGTGGCGAGCTGCGTCTCCACCTGCGCCTGAACCTGATAAGCGGCCGAAAGATCCTGTACCACCGAATTGAGCTCCGAAACAGCATCTTTCACCGCATTGAATACGACAACTGAGGATGAATACATTGAGATCTCTGAACCGAGGCTCTTGGCAGCTTGAGCTCCTTCGCGGATTATCTTAGTAAACTCCTTAGCATCTATATTCAGCTTTTTGAATCCTTCTCCTGAGTCATCAATAGAGTATTTAAGTGATAGGGTTGGCATAAAAAGAGTTAAAAATTTGCTTGTTGAGAAATAATTTTATATTTTGCAGGCGAATTAACCTATTAGGATTATGATACTGTTGGATGCAACTATTAATTCAGGCAAATCTTTTTGGAGTTTGTTATGCGAACTTTATGAGCTAAGTCCGGTAGGCACTGTTTTTATGTGCGTATCAATAGTTTTCATCTTTGTATTCCTTTTATTAGCATGTATCGGGATGTGTAAGATTTGTAAGGATCCTAAGCTTCGTGGCACCATTTATACCCCATGGGGCACATTTTAGGATGACTTTCCGAGGCGAGCCTTAAAGCGAGCGCGGGCTTCCTCCTTAGATATTTGCGGAGCATCGGTCTTTTGCCGATGCTTTGTTTTATCCCAGGGGAAGGGGATGAGCTTCTGCGGTGTGGGCGCGCGCTTCACATGAGGCGAGATAGAGATAGTAGCCAGCAGGCGCATCTGCTCCCATGCATTGCGGTAGGAGGCCTCGCGATCTTCGCTATACGCGGCATACACCGCATCAAACTCATCAACCGTCAGACGCATAAAGTCATCGAGCGAGAGATGGATGCAGCCCAGAGCCACACCCATCAGCTCGTCGATATTTACTGCTTTTTCTGAGGAGTCTTTTTTTTTGCTCCCGAGCTCTCATTAATTGAGGCGCTCCAAGCATTGAGATCCTCTACGTCGATGGCATCGGCAAACTCCAGAAGCTCCATACCAAACTCGATCTTTTCACGCGAACAGGCGGATGCCACGCTGCAATACAGGTAAGAGCACACATCCGAAATATTGTTGCCTATCTCGGTGACTTCGTGCCCGGTGAGCTGCTTGTAGCGCACCATAGCGCCCATAGTGGGGTAACAAGGCAATCTACCGAGTGGCATAATGACAGCGAAGGCCGGGTCGGGTATCGACTCAGCCTTCGATTAATTATTGGGATTGGGGATTAGTCTTCGAGAGTGCAGATGGCTACACGGTTCCAGTCGTTTTCGCTGAACATTTTGCCGATGCCGCAGCCTTCAGCCGTGATGCGGGTTGCGTCGATGCCGTATTTCTTAACGAGCATTGTCTTTACGGATTCAGCGCGGGCAGCTGCGAGCTTGAGGTTGAAATCGAGATTGCCGTCCTGCGAAGCGTAGCCCTTGATCACTACCTTGGAGTCTTTGTGATGCTTGAGATAAGAAGCTACCATCTCTACATTGGGCTGCTGATCGGCTGTGATCACGGAGCTGCCGATCTTATAGAATACGTAACGTACGCTCTGAAGATTGTCAGTCACCTTCTCTATCACCTGCGGTGCGCGGTTCTTGCAAGCATCGAGCTCAGCCTGAAGGGCGCGGAGGTTGGCTACATTGGCGGCGGTGGCGGCGAGGCAAGCATCGAGTTCGGCACGCAGGCCGTTGAGAGTGGCATTGAGGGCATCGATCTCACCGTTGTCGCCGGCGGTCACGCACTTGAAGCCGGTGTTGAAGTGGTAGGTGAAGCCGATATTTATGTCGAAGCCGGCCAGACGGCGGTTGTAAGCGCAGGAGGTCTGCGATACGTTGAGCGGCTCATAGGCGGTACCGGTCATATTGAACACTACTGCGGGCTTGAGCGAGAGGGTGAAGTATTTCGAGAGATTGAAGTTGAAGTTGAGGCCGACCTTAGTGAGGAAATAGTTCTGATGAAGCATATCCTGATAGCCCCAGCCTGCACCGGCGAGCAGTTCCACATCAGATACGCGGCGCCCGCAAGGATAGCCGCCGAAGAGGTTGAAGAGGCTGACGGTGGTGTAGGCATCGACGCGGAAGCGGTCGAGAGCCGAGGCACTGTTGCCGGTAAGGTCGTATCCGGCGTCGAGCACGGCCTGACTGCCGGCATACCAGGAGTGGGTATTGATAGCGGCCTGTGCTTCGATGCCCACGGCTACTACGGGTGAAAACTGCTTCTCGAGATGTAGACCGAACTGCGCACGCATATCGCTCAAGAAGTGGTGATTCATAAGCCCGGGAGAGGTGACACCAACATCAACACCGAGCGACCAGTTCTGGCCAAACTTCTGAGGCTCCATGTAATTGGTGGATTGAGCATTGGCTGAGAAAAGAGCGGCCAGCGCGACGATGACCAACGATAGTTTCTTCATATCTGTGCTTATCTTTAAGTAGGTATTTTGGTTATTTTATATTCTGTCCACAAATGTAAGGAAAAATCAGCAGATTGCTCTTCTATTTGACACAAAAAAAGGCCGAAGGACACGCGAGGCTACTGATAGCCGCATGTCCTTCGTAATGTGTTGGATAAACCCGTCGGGATTTATGCTTCTTTCTTGGCGGGACGACGCTCTTTGATACGGGCCTTCTTGCCGGTGAGAGCGCGGAGATAGTAAAGTTTTGCGCGACGCACTTTACCACGCTTGTTGATGGTGATGGAGTCGATGAAGGGCGATTCGATGGGGAAGATACGTTCTACACCGATGTTGTCGCTCATCTTACGCACGGTGAAGCGCTTCTTGTTGCCTTCGCCGGAGATGCGGATCACTACACCGCGATACTGCTGGATACGTTCCTTGTTACCCTCCTTGATGCGGTAAGCCACCGTGATGGTGTCGCCGGGCTGGAATTCTTCGAAAGTCTTGCCGGTAGCAAATGCTTCTTCGGCTACTTTAATTAAGTCAGTTTTCATTGCTGCTATTAAAAATATTTGTCATTAAACGCAATATACGCAGGCTGCACGTCCTGCCAGAGATTACGAAATCGAGCGCAAAGTTAATATTTTTTCCCGATGCCACCTAATATCTCTATCAGTTTTTCGTAATTTTGTACAGTTTTTTTTGAAAATCACGCATTGGCCACTACTCCACAGATCGGGAAAATGGATATGCTCAACGGCGGACTGCTGGGCAAAATCATCCTGTTTTCACTTCCTTTGGTGGCCAGCGGTATACTCCAGCAGTCGTTCAACGCCATCGATGTGGTGGTAGTAGGGCGCTACTGCAGCCATCAGGCTATGGCGGCAGTAGGGGGCAACGGGCCGATCATCAACATTATAATCAACCTATTCATAGGCATTTCGATCGGTGCGAATGTGGTCGTGGCCAACTACATAGGCCGACACAACAGCGATGGCATCCGCAAGGCGATAGCCACCGTGGGCGCGTTGGCGCTTATCAGCGGCTTGGCTCTCACGGCGATAGGTGTCATTGCCGTACGGCCTATACTGGAATTGATGAATACCCCCGCTGACGTAATTGACCTCGCGGCCGAGTATCTCACGATTTTCTTCTTAGGCATGCCCTTCCTGATGGCCTACAATTTCGGAGCGGCTGTGCTGCGCAGTATGGGCGACACCCGACGGCCGTTCTACAGCCTTGTGGCGGCAGGCGTATTGAACGCTGTGCTCAACATTATATTAGTTGTGTGGTTCGATATGGGCGTTACGGGTGTGGCGATAGCTACCGTTGCGGGCTACGCCATCAATGCCCTGCTCATCATCTACTGGCTCATGGGCGAGGAGGAGCCGCTGAAGCTGCAGCTGCGCGCCATAAAGATCTACGGCTCGGAAATGAAGAAGATGCTCCGGATCGGTATACCGGCCGGACTGCAGGGTATGGTGTTTTCGATAGCCAACATCTTCATTGTGGCTGCCATCAACGGCTACGGCTCGGCAGCAATAGCCGGCTCTGCGGCCGCACTCAACTTCGAGCTCTACTGCTATTTCATAATGGTGGCATTCTGTCAGGCAGCCGTGGCATTCATAAGCCAGAACTACGGCGCGGGCAAGTACGACCGCTGCCGCCGTGCATTTCTATACTGCATGATCATGTCGGTGGTATGCGTGGGGCTGTGCAATCTGCTAATAGCGCTGAACGGCCGATGGTTCATCAGCTTGTTTTCGAGCGATCCGAGCGTGATCCACTATGGTCTGGAGCGACTGCAGTATGTGCTTATATTCCAATTCTTAGCCTCCAGCTACGAGATAAGCGGCGCGGCACTGCGCGGTCTTGGCTACTCGATGACGCCGACACTGCTCGTCGTATTCGGCACGTGTGTGATCCGTCTCGGCTGGGTCTATTATCTTGGCAGCAGGGCAGGCTCCACATATCTGGAGCTTATATCCATCTACCCTATCACGTGGGTGATAACGGGTGTGCTGGTACTCACGGCGTACCTGCTCATTTCACATCGGCTTTACAAAGGGAAAGATAGCTCCGCCTTATAATCTTATAAGCGGAAGGGAATGGTGACCACGCAGTACACCGGTACTTTGTGGCCGTCGAGCGAGCCGGGCTTCCACTTGGGCATCACCGACACGATACGCACTGCTTCCTCCACAAGCAGACGGTTCTGACCGCGGTGCACATTGATAGAAGCGATCGAGCCGTCGATATCCACTACGAATC
>CAMWUX010000072.1 GCA_947177605.1 uncultured Porphyromonadaceae bacterium | reverse complement strand
ATTCCCGCCGGTATCGGTGGTGGTGCACACCCGGGGGGACGCCCGCAATCTCTGCACTCTGTTGCCTCAGATTCTCGAACAGGACTATCCGTCGCCGATGGAGGTGATCGTGGTCAATGATTTTGCCAATGACGAGACGGCTACGATAGTGGCTCAGCTTGAGATGGAGTATCCCAATCTATATATGACTTTCGCGCCGGAGCGCTCCCGCAGTCTATCGCGACGCAAGCTGTGTATCACGCTCGGTATCAAGGCGGCCCGCTACGATGTGGTGGTATTCACGAGCGGCAACTGCCGCATAGAGTCGCCCTATTGGCTTCAGCGAATGACGTCGCATCTGGCCGATTATCATAAGGATATAGTGATTGGCTATGCTCGTCCGTGGGGTGAGGACAAGCCCGATACCGACTCACGCCGACGCCAACGCGCATTCGACGACCTATGGGCCAATGCCCGCTATCTCTCTGCGGCCATCCATCACCATACTTATATGGGTATGGGCTACAATCTGGCCTACCGTCGCCGTATATTCTTCGATCACAAGGGATTCTCACGTACGCTCAACTTCAACTACGGCGATGATGACATCTTCATCCACGAGATAGCCACACCTACCAATACTGCCGTAGAACTCAGCCATGAGGGACGCGTGCGCGCTGATGAGCATAATCCGGCGTGGTGTCATGACTCTCTGCGCTGCCGACGCGACTTCACGGCTCATTACCTGCCGCGCGCTCCCTACCTGACGGGAGCTTTATCGTCATGGGCCTGGTGGGTATCGCTTGGCTGTGCGGTAGCGGCTTCTGTACTCGCGCTGCCATCTCTCGTGGTAGCTGCCGGAATATTTGTCATCGGCCTCGCATTCGGCATCACGCATCAGATTATGTATCGCAAATGCGCCCGGGCGCTCGAACTGCGCCCGCTTTTCTGGACTGTGCCTTGGCTCAGCTTTATGCGTCCGCTGCGCACCCTACGCCATAAGATCCGCGGACGCCGTCAGCGCCGCGACAACTTCACTTATTCCAAATAGACATAATGTACGATCGACTTATCGGCATTCTTTTCGAACGCAAATACGACATCATCGGCATAAGCTCCATACTGATTGCATTTGCAATCACAGCATTCGCTTTTGCGCTCTACTCTAAAGGAATGTACTACGATTACTATTACGATACCCAATACGAACTATCGGAAGGATACACCAACTTCCATTTTATGGAGGAGGTTGGAGCCATCTACTATATATGGTGCACCATCGTAATCGCTTACTGCTACTTCTATGGATCATGGAATATCGGTAAAGTGGTGGTGTGGATGCTGGTTTCTTTGGTACTGCTTTTCGTAGCGAGCACGATGGTAGATGAGATCGTCAACTTTCACCCGAGCTCAGCCTGTACATCATGCACCATACGCGCGCTCTCACCACTAACCGTCGCTGCATGTGCCTACGCTTATGCACTCCCTTTCATGATTGGCCTATGGATAGTTATATATATGCTTCACGCGCATAAAAAACCAGGATACATTGCTTTAGCCATGATCGTGACTATAGGCGCAGGTATAGTGCTGGCCATTATCTTCAATATACTGACCTACATAGGCTCCTGTATCATGTGGGATCACTACCTAATTCCAAAATATTGAGAAGAATTCGAGCTGGGGAAGGATGGAGCGTGACCAGTAGGCTCCATTGTGGGCGCCCGGCGATGTGAGGTAAGTGTGCTCTATGCCGCGCCCGGTGAGCAGCGAGTCGAGCCGATTGTTGACCTCGAAGAAGAAGTCCTCCGTACCACAGTCGAAAATAATTTTTAGTGTGCCCGGCTGGAGCGACTGCGCCTCATGCATTACGGTGTGGGTGCGCCATAGTTCGGGATCGTCGTCATAAGCGCCGAGGCGATCGGCTATATTCCAGCTGCCGGGCCAGGGGGTGAAGTCGACACCACCGCTCGTAGAGCCGGCGAGGCCGAAGATATCGGGATGACGCATCGCCAGCCACAGACCTCCGTGGCCGCCCATGCTCAGTCCGGTGATGGCGCGATGGGAGGCATCGCTGTAGGTGGTGAAAGCAGAATCCACCCACACCGTAAGGTCGCGGGTGATGTAGCTCTCCATACGCATATCCGGCTGCGCGGGAGCGTCGAAATACCAGCTGTTGAGCCCCGCGGGACACACTATTATGGTATTATAGACAGTGGCAAGTGAGTCGAGGTCGACGATCTTACCCCACGATGTATGGTCGCCACCGTGGCCGTTGAGCAGGTAGAGCGTAGGGTAAAGCGCCGTGGTGTCAGCGCCGTAACTTGCCGGCAGAGCTACGGTGATCATGCCGTAGCCGTCGGGCAAATTAGTAGTGTCAACGCGATAGAGCGATGTGCTGCGGCAGCTGAGCGCTATGAGCATCAGGCCGGAAAGGAGTAGATATATTCGATGCATACCGCAAATTTAAGCAATCGGTAGATTTCCACGGCATAAAATCAGGAATTTTACACATTCGTAACAGGTATTTCAATCGTGTGAAAATCAACTGCGGCGATTTCCGGCTTTGCAAAAAAGTGCTTAACTTTGTATATATACAATCAAAAGAAACACGTAGATATCAATTATGACTATAGGCATAATAGTGGCCATGGACAAGGAGCTGGCGCTGCTCACCCATCTGCTTGAAGGTGAGCACATACAAAGCGAGTGTGGCTACAATTTTCATTTAGGATCCATTGCGGGCAAGGATATCGTGGCAATGAAATGCGGCATCGGCAAGGTGAATGCCGCCATGGGCACGATGCTGATGATCGACGAATATCATCCCGACCTGATAATCAACACAGGTGTAGCCGGAGGCACAGGCGGTAATGCCGGCATCCTCGATATAGTGGTAGGTACACGCATCGCCTATCACGATGTATGGTGTGGCCCCGGGACAGAATGGGGCGTAGCTTCCGGCTGTCCGCAATATTTCCATACCGCGGATACAGTAAACTCGCTTCCCTGCCTTCAGGAGGGCGACACTCTGAAACACGGTCTCGTGGTGTCGGGCGACGTATTCGTAAGTTCGCCAGAGGTGATAGCTCACATCCGCGGACTCTACCCCGACGTCGACGCAGTGGATATGGAGAGCGCCGCGATAGCTCAAGTATGCTACCTGCGCTCCGTGCCCTTCGCCTGCATACGCGTGATATCCGATACGCCCGGAGCCGATGACAACATCGCCCAGTATCAGAACTTCTGGGAAGAGGCTCCTCAGCACACGTTCGACACACTGCGCCACATTATAGCCGAGTTATGAAAAAGATACCCAGCTTCACAGTGGATCACACCCGGCTGCTGCGCGGTGTGTATCTCTCGCGCCGCGACGTGACACCCTCGGGCGACGTGCTGTCGACATTCGACGTGCGCCTCACCGAGCCTAACCGCCAGCCGGCGCTCAGCGCAGCCACACTCCATACTATCGAGCATCTGGCCGCCACTTTCCTGCGCAATCATCCGCAGTGGGCCGACCGCATCGTATACTGGGGACCGATGGGATGCCTCACCGGTAGCTATCTGATAGTGCAGGGCGACTACCGCAGCGCCGATATGGTGGATCTGCTGCGCGAGTGCTTCGCTTTCATAGCCGACTTCGACGGCGAGATACCCGGGGCGTCGGCTCGCGACTGCGGCAACTACACATTTATGGATCTGCCCGACGCACGCCGTCAGGCCCGCAAATATCTCGACGAGGTGCTAGCCGCCCCCGCCGAAGCGAATCTCACCTATCCCGGATGAAGGATCTGCGTCCCATAAGAGGTCATACGTTTCTGAGCCGCGCTGTGGCTCAGGGCGAACATCTCACCCAGGACTTCAAGTTCGCCATATCCGATGCCCATAAGATAGCCCACTCGATATCAGCCTTTGCCAACAATGCCGGAGGCCGTCTGCTGGTAGGTGTGAAGGACAACGGTGCCATAGCCGGTATCCGTACCGACGAGGATATCTACCTGCTCGAGCAGGCAGCCCAGATGTATTGTGAGCCTGCTCAGGAACTGCACTTTACGGCATACAAGACCGAAGGCGGCCGCGCCATAGTGGTGAGCGCCGAGGTAGCCCCCTCTCCCGAAAAGGGGGTAATGTGTATAGAGGCCGACGGCTCACGCCAGGCCTACTTCCGCATCCATAACGAAAACATAGCAGTGACGCCTCTGATGCTTGACTGCTGGCGTGCGCGTTACAATCCCTCCTCCACTCCCTCTGGAGCCGCCGATGCCGAGCGCGAAGTGCTCGCCCGACTGGAAGCCAATGGCCCTATGCTGCCGGAGCGGCTCGCTGCCGGAGTGCGCCAGTCGGCCGATACTCTGCGCCGCGCCCTGCTTCGACTCTACGCTATGGAGCTGATCGAGTTTACCTTCGTCAACCGTAAATTTCATCTCACGGCAATCTGAATATTCAATAATAAATAATCATAATCACATCATCAATCATGAAGACCAACATCATCACTCTCTTCCTCCTTCTTGCATGGATGGCTGCCGGATGCTCCGGCGCAGGCTCGTCGGAAGGCGCTAAAGCCGATTCGCTCGTGGTAGACAGCCTCACTACCGATTCGCTCAACTTCGACTCCCTCACCGCCGAGCAGTGCGGTGTGCGTCTGGCCGAGCTCGAGATTGAAGCCGTGCTCACCATACAGCAGAAAGGCGAAGGCACCGTGGCCGCTACTCGCGCCATGGCCACTATGAACCGTGCCGCCATGAAGATCGTGGAGCGCTTCCAGTCCGACACCGTGGCTCAGAAAGCATTCAACACTGCCTACGACACACGTTCCACCCAACTTATGGCACAGTATCCGCAGCTCAAAGATCTGGCATCGGCCTATGGTCCCACCGACGACCCCATGCAACTCGGCATGCTCGGTGCAGAGATGGAGATCATGACACAGATCGCCGGCATCGAAAATGGCAAGGACTCCGAAGAATACAAGAAAGCCGAGGCCGACATGAAGGAATTCCAGAATGAGATCATCGAACTCTATCGCGACAACCGCACTGCGCAGGAACTTTATCTTCAGGCTTATGCCGCACACTATCAGGAACTCTCTCAGCAACTCACCTCTTCATCCACACAAGCACAGTGAAAAAGACATTAGCTATAATACTACTTACTATTAGCCTCGCGGCCTGCGGAGGCGATGATAATGCTACCATCACCGACGTGGGTCACGCGCGCCAACTGGGTTATCATCTGGCCGAAGCGCAATTCCAACTCCGTCAGGCTCAGACCCTATACGGAGAGAATTCGCCCGAGGCACGCGCCGCCGACTCTCTCATAGTGCTGATCAACGACTCCGTGGCATCGGCCGACGCCGTAGTGAAGCAGATCTTCCGCGAAGCATATCAGGATCGCAACAAGCAGTTGCAGCCCAAGATCCACCATGCAGCCCCCAAAGAGCAGCAACTCGATGACAGTACCATGGCATCGCTTCAGCTTGACGAGGAAGTGACCATTCTTGATCCGCTTTAATCTTTTTTGATCCAAATATCTCTCACAAGGAGGGTGCGTCACGCGACGGCATCCTCCTTTTATATAGTATATATATCACCGCCGAAAACGTATATCCCTCTAAGTAAGAGAGTTGCAACTCACAAAACCATTAAAATCCTGTGCATTTCAGTGGCTGATCCTACTACTTTGTCAGATGAATGGATGCAAAGTAATATTGTACTTTCAAAAATTCCTTGGCCTTATTTGCTCATTAGCAGAATATAAACTATATTCGCGATAAATATTATTATCTCTTACTTAGAGAGCGTGATTTCAAGATGATAATATCATTTCAAAATAAATCAACCAATAATTCATCTTATTAACTCCAAACCAAATTCAAAATGGAACAACAGTGGTATTCAACAGCCAAGTCCATCCTTTGGGCTATCGTTACTCAGATTGTAGCAACCTTCCTGATGGGTGTATTCATCGGTCTGGCCGCAGTAAGTGCAGCCGCATCTATTCTGTCGGGCGACAGCGATGTATCAATGTTCGCTCTTTTCACCGGAGGGGGCATGGGCATCGTAGCTCTTCTCTTTGCTCTTGTAGCACTCGGCGCTTATGTATGGTATTTCCTTCAGCTCTCCAAGTTTATCACTCTGCAGACCAACAAGCCCGATGCCGACGCTATCGCCATGGTACGCAACTCCGTTATCGTAGGCTTCGTAGGACTTATTTGCTCCTTTATCCCCGTAGTAGGTACTATAATCTGCGGTCTGCTCAATATTGCAGCTGCTGTGATGGTGCTCCTTGGCTTCAACTCCTACAGCAAGTCGGCCGTTCTGCCTCAGGTCGGTAAGGTCGGGGCCGGTCAGCTCAAAGTTTACGCTATCCTCGCTATCGTAGGCGCAGTGCTCGGCATAATTCCCTTCATTTCGTTCCTCGGTGGTATCTGCAATCTCGTAGGTCTCATATTCCTCATCATGGGCTGGAAT
>CAMWUX010000071.1 GCA_947177605.1 uncultured Porphyromonadaceae bacterium | reverse complement strand
TATCGGGCAAGGTCTACGCCACGCGCGTGCTAACCCCCACGCCGCAGGCCTACACACCGGGGCTCGACGTAAAGGGATTGAAATACAATGGTACGGTGCTCGGCGATGCAGAGTTGCGTTCGCGATGGTACAACGACAATAAGTCAGTGTCGATTCTTGCCGACATCACCCAGAGCGACGGCCGCCATTCGTATGTCGACGGCGCAATATTCGTAACCGCCGACTCGCTCGATCTCCGATTCAAGGCCGACCGCCTTCCCATCGGATTTCTCAAGACCTACATGGCTGCCTTCGCCACGGATATATCCGGGTATGCTACCGGCGACGCCCGTCTATGGGGCACATTCAAGCTCATCGACATGACCGGCGAAGTCTACGGCGAGGATGTGAAGATCACGCTCGGCTTCACCAACACCTCATATACCACCACCGACACGGTGCGCTTCACTCCCGGTCGTATCGATATACAGCCGCTCACCATCCGCGACGACTACGGCAACACCGCCACGCTTAGCGGATGGCTCACCCACAAGTGCTTCAAGAGCCCTGAATTTAAATTCGAGGTGACAGACGCCCGCGATCTGCTTGTCTACGACGTGAAGGAGAATCCCGATCAGCGATGGTATGGGCGCGTGTTCGGCAATGGTCGCGCCGAGGTATCAGGCGCTCCCGGCATCGTGGATATCACAATGGATATGACCACTGCGGGCAACTCCACATTCACATACATCCTCTCCAATGCCCTTGTGGCGGAGGACTATACATTCCTCACCTTCCGCGACCGAGATCAGGCGCGCAAGGATTCGATCCGAGCCGCATCCGCTCCGCCTTTGGTGCTCGACTATATCGAGCGGGGCAAAAATGCCGAAGTGGCCGGGGCGAGCACCTACCATATCGATCTGCGCGTCGACATCACTCCGCAGGCCGCCATCAATCTCGTGATGGATCCCGTGGGAGGCGACTGCGTGCGCGCCCATGGCTCCGGCAATCTGCGTATGACCTACGACGCAGCCAACAACGACCTGAAAATGAACGGCACATACGTAGTGGACCGCGGTAGCTACAATTTCACCCTACAGGATATCATCATCAAGAACTTCACCCTGCGCGAAGGCAGCAGCATAGCCTTCCACGGCGACCCATACGCCGCTCAGCTCGATATCGTGGCATCATATCAGGTAAAAGCCAATATCTCCGATCTCGATCAGTCATTTCTCGAGGATAAGGAACTCAACCGCACCAATGTGCCGGTCGACGCGCTGCTGATCGTGAAAGGGGATATGCGCCAGCCCGACATCACATTCGATCTTGATTTCCCCACGCTCACTCAGGAGACCAAGCGCAAGGTACGCTCCATCATCAATACGGAGGAGATGATGAACCGCCAGATCATATATCTGCTGGCGCTCAACCGCTTCTACACACCTGAATATATGAACGCTACGCGTGGCAACGAACTCTTCTCCGTAGCCTCGTCGACACTGGCGTCGCAGCTCAGCAATATCCTCGGACAATTTTCCGACAACTGGTCGATATCCCCAAATCTGCGATCCGACCGAGGCGACTTCTCCGATGTAGAGGTCGACGTGGCGCTATCAAGCCAGCTGCTCAACAACCGGCTGCTGCTCAACGGCAACTTCGGATATCGCGATAAATCGCTCAACAACAATTCCTTCATCGGCGATTTCGACATCGAATACCTGCTGAATCCAAGCGGATCGTGGCGACTGAAGGCCTATAACCGATACAACGACCAGAACTACTACCTCAAGAGCGCCCTCACCACTCAAGGTGTCGGCATCGTATTCAAGCGCGACTTCGACGACTTCTTCTCCTTCCTGCGCCACAAGAAGAAGCCCGCGGCCGAATCCGTCGACGAGACACCTTCGGTAGCTCCGACCGCACCGGTCGAGCAAGCCGACACATCTCTCATCCAGTTCCGCTGATCTCTTTGCTCCTATTTCTTCTTCACGGTCCAGCCGAAGCGGCCTACATGCTCGCCCTGAGTGTAGTAATTGCCGTGGGAATAGTTGAGCAAACCCGCTTTTTCAAGCTCAAATTTACCGGTTCCCGGGTCAATCAGAGCCTCATCGGCCAGCACATCGAGCACCTCGGCTATCATCATATCATGACTGCCGAGCCGGATTATCTCCTTCACCCTGCATTCAATACTCATAGGCGACTCCTTGATGTGCGGACATCCTACGGCCACACCCGGCTCCGGAGTGAGCCCGGTCTCTTTCCACTTGTCGTAGTCGCGTCCCGAGCGCACACCACACCAGTCGGTGGCGCGGGCCATGGCCTCGGTGGTAAGATTGATGGTAAACTCCATCCGCTCCGTGATCATAGGATAGGAATACCGCTCCGGTCGCACGGAGATATAGCACATTGCCGGATCCGAACAGATCGTGCCGGTCCATGCCACGGTGAGCATATTGCTGTTGTCCATCGTGCCGCAGGTCACGAGCACTGCCGGCAGCGGGTATATCATCGTGCCGGGACGCCATACTTGTTTCATATCAGAGAAATTTAGGTGCTTGAATAAAAAGGCCGAGCGAGAGACCGAAATTCCATCGGCCGCCCTTGGCCGACAGATAGTTGGTATAAACTGAAATATCTGCAAAAGGCAAAGCGGCTACAGCTTTGAGGCCGCCGAACCATACGGGATGCGACAGCCATTCGCCATAGTAAGCGTGTCCTGACGGGTCGCAAAGTATCCGACGCGCCGGAAGCATCATCGATCCCTGAGCTCTGAGCTGAATCATCGATCCGAGCATCCACACAGGCTCTACACCAATAGTTGCGAATCCATTGGCACGCAAATCAGGTATGAGCAGATTACTGTATGTAGGCGACGGCTCCCAAGCCGGAGCATCTATCACTGCTGCCATATATTCCGATAAGAGCTGACGCCCGGAATAGAGAGCCCGCGCATTAAGTCCGAGGCTCCACGACGACGACAACCTCACATACTCTTCCCAACGGGCATCGGCCTGCCACCACCGGCGATGCAACCTTTCACGCGCCTGCAGGCGATCGGAATTGAGATAGCACTGCCCTAACGCTGCCGACAGCTGCGCTTCCACAAGGCGCCCGGCCGTAGGCGATCCACTCTGATTGAGTGTGTTGAGCGTATATAGAAGTCTGGCGGTAGCCAAGTCCTGCGACATATCTATCATCTCCGATCCATTGTCGTAACCGTCGCTCCTGTGACCACCACCTACCTCTATCGCCACTCGCCCGGGTCGTCCGGCCGCAACGGCATAACCTATCCGGCCAAAATACTCGTCGGTAGTAAGATCGTTGGAGAGCGACCGGCGGAAGAAGAAGGAATTTTTCGGAAAGTACTTGCGGCGCGAGGCAACCACATCGAGCGTGATAGCCGATGGTACGGATCTGAGCAACTTGATCTGACCGGACAATTCACCGGCAAGATAACTTTGGCCTATCCAGCCGTTGAGCCTCAAGTCAAGCGAGTTGAAACTGAGAGTACGGTAGCCGCCTGAGATGAATAGCTGGCTGGTAGTAGCCGTCGATAGATAGCCGCCGATTCCTACCGATAGGTTTTTCTTAAGTCTCGACGTAAGGTTGAGGTCAAATAGTTCGCTGTCTGCATCATAGTCGGCTACAATCTCCAGATTGCGGAACTTACCCGGAGTGATGGCGCGGTAGTAGGCATTGCGAGCGTGGTCAAGACCAAACGTATCGGCACTCTGAGTGTTAAAGAGATGCTCCACATACTGATTCTGCGATGGGGTGCCGCCTGTCACCGTCACCTTGCCAAACTTCAGCGCCGGAGTGGCCGACTTGAATACCTGGCGCGTAAGCCGACGCGTCTCTGCCGGTATGCGCGAATGTACACGCGCCTTGATCGAGTCGATGTGAGCCATAGCGAAGTCGTAGCCGCGGAGGTAGATCTGCGGAGCCTTCTCGAAATCGAGCAGCCCGAAGTCCTCGAGGTGGATGCGCAGTTTGATACCGGCATCCTCGGGGAGCGAAGAGTCGCTATGTTGTATGATCATCGTTTCGAGCTGATCCATCATATTGGGATTCTGCGACTTCACTTCGGTCGACGCCACATCTACTCCGATCATTATCTGCGGAGCGAAATCGCTGCGCATCACGTCGACCGGAAAGTTATCATAGATACCGCCGTCGTAGAGCAGGGCGCCACCGCGCTCAATCGGATGAAACACAAGCGGAAAACTCATCGAAGAGCGTACGGCATCGCCCAGCGCTCCGCTGCGCCACACCTTCATCCGCTTGTTGGTCACGTCGGAAGCCACGCAGCGGAAGGGCACATATAGATTATTGAAGTTGCCGCCACACTGCGCGGTGTAGGGGGCATATAGCTCCATAAACGCAAAGTTCATCGGAAGAGGATTGATGAGGCTCGTGGGGAGTATCGACTGCATCAGCGTGCTGTCGCCCAGCGTGAGATTGAGCATCACAGGCAGCGGCTGTTCGCGAAGGAAGTAATACGTAAGTTCGTTGTTGACAACCCCCTGCGCCCAGTCATTGAACTCGGCCGACGTGAGGAGCTCCATCATCTCGGCTGGCGTGAAGCCACAGGCATACAGACTACCTATGATGGCGCCCATCGAAGTGCCGGCTATATAGTCGATCGGTATATCGGCTTCTTCAAGAGCCTGAATCACACCTACGTGAGCTATCCCCTTGGCACCACCGCCACTGAGTACAAGTCCGACCGACTGCGGCTCGTCAGCTCCGACGGCAGTCGCCGCAGCCACCTGTGAGGCGATAAGCCATAACGATACGATAAACAGTACTATTCTGCGCATACAGCAATTTTTTTTCAAATATATCAAATATTTTTCGATTGTGCCGACTTCCGCCCACAATAGATATTGTATATCGGGCGGTAATTCGTAAATTTGAAGAAAATATATAGTCCTGAATTATGCCTGCATTCCACGACATACCGATAGCAGAGTTACCTACCATCTGTTCTACCGGACAATTGCGCAAGGTGCTCGAAAGCGCTTCCTCTCACAAGTATCTGCTGCTGCATCTTACTTCGGCGGCCTCCGCTTCGCCGGCCGGCTATAAAAAACTCGCCGATGCTCCGGAGGCCACTTTCACATACTCCTCATACGAAAATCTCGACACCGGCGACACTATACCGCTGATAGATTATCAGTTGGGTAGCGTACGCGATGACTTTGATTTCGGGCCGCTTGTACGGATTTCCGTACCTGAAGCCATCGAATCTCTGGCTACGGTCGATCCCGGATACCGCTATGCGGCGTGGTACGCCCTGCGCCTCGCCATGAGCCGCCGCCAACTTCCGGTCTACATCCCCGAGCCACTTTACACTGTATCGTCGGTAGTCACTACCGACGATCACGAAGCACACTTCGCCTACGTGAATCCGCGCAATGAAGCGGTGCAGAAGGAGATGGAAGCAGCCTTCACCGCCCACCTCGAAGCCCTTGGAGCCCGGCTCCCGCAGCGCGTCGATCGGGTATCCGATGAGGGAGAGTTCCCGGTCGAAGCCACAGTGGTCATACCTGTAAAAAATCGCGCGGTCACTATCGCCGATGCCGTGGAGAGCGCGCTCAATCAGGCGGCTCCGTTCGACTTCAACATCATCGTGGTCGACAATCACTCCACCGACGGCACTACCGAGATACTCTCCGCTTTAGCCGCCCGCGATCCTCGAGTGATCCACCACATCCCTGCAGCTACCGATCTCGGCATCGGCGGATGCTGGAACGAAGCGCTCTTTCATCCGCTCTGCGGCCGCTACGCCGTGCAGCTCGACAGCGACGACCTCTACAGCCACAGCAATGTGCTTCGCGACATAGTGGAATGTTTCCGCACCACCGGCGCTGCCATGGTAGTTGGTGCCTACGCCCTCACCGACTTCTCACTCAATCCGATACCGCCCGGCACCATCGACCACCGCGAATGGACAGCCTCCAATGGCCACAACAATCTGCTGCGCGTCAACGGTATCGGAGCTCCGCGAGCATTCCGTACCGCGATAGTCCGGCGCAACCCGATGGCCAACGTATCGTATGGCGAGGACTACGGCATGGCTCTGCGCCTGTCGCGCTCCTACCCCGTGGGCCGCATCTTCGATGTGCTCTATCTCTGCCGACGCTGGGATGGAAACAGCGATGCCAACCTATCGCGCGAACGTCTCAACGGCTACAACACCTACAAGGATTCGCTCCGCACTGCCGAACTCAAAGCCCGCATCAAAGCCGTATGAAACGAAGTGAAATAGACCGCTTTGTAGCCATGCAGCTCGCCGCGTGGCCAATGGCACGGACCAACCACGATGCCCTTGCAGATGCCGTATCTAAAGTAGTGGATGTCGACGGCTACCCCATCACCCTGCTCGCCCTGCCGGCACGTGCCGCATCCAACAAAGCCGATATCCGCCCCGAAGCCATTGCCGCCCGCCCCTGCTTCCTATGCCGCGCCAACCGCCCGCCTGAGCAACAGAT
>CAMWUX010000070.1 GCA_947177605.1 uncultured Porphyromonadaceae bacterium | reverse complement strand
TTAATAGCAAGTTCCGACTCTCCCTCGTCGGCTTTCTTAAGCAGTTGCATGGTCGATTGTCTCACTGCCTGAGCCACCGCATCAAAATCCTTGTCGGATGCCGACGGTGTATCCTCGTCGAGTTCGGTCACGGTGGCCGACAGCGGATCGTTACCCGGACCGAGAAGTTGCACGCGGGCGAATCCAGATACTATAGCAGTCTTATTACCCCCGGGCAAATCGAGCACCTTGATTACGGTAGCTGCCACACCTACATTATATAAGTCGGAGGGAATCGAGGGCGTATCAATTTCGGGGGAAAGTTGGCAGGCCACTACTACCGGCTCGTTATTTTCAGCAGCGCGTTCTACGGCTGTTATGGATGATTTGCGTCCGAGCGATATCGAGAACGTGACACCCGGAAACATCACGAAGTCGCGTGTCGGCAACACGAGCATATCGCGTTTATCAATCTTTTCGGTAGGGCGTTCGTGATTGATCTCGATTCGGTTTACGGCGAAAATATGTTCAGATTTATGCTTCATTAACTGTATTGATTGCAGTCCTTATTAATATCGGTGTGCAAAGGTACAATAAATACTTTAGAGTTGGAAATCCATTTCAACCGATAGAATCTGAGCCGTTTCGGCATAGCGCATGATCTGCGCAATCCTCAAAAGGTGTTGTGTAACATATTTCAATAACTTGAATTTTTGGAAAATTATTTCTAATTTGCGGCCTCAACGACGTCCCCTCTCAGTGTGCGTCGCAGTGCTTTGAAATTCATTATTCATCTAAAATTCTGATAGCATGAAAGTTTATCAAACTAATGAGATCAAAAACATTGCCTTGCTCGGTAGCAAAGGCTCGGGTAAAACCACACTCGCTGAAGCGATGCTTTACGAGTGTGGAGTTATAAAACGTCGCGGTACGGTAGAAGCCAAAAACACCGTATCCGATTATTTTCCGGTTGAGAAGGAGTATGGATATTCCGTATTTTCAACCGTTTTCTATGCTGAGTTCCTCAATAAGAAGCTCAACGTGATCGACTGCCCCGGAGCCGACGACTTTGTAGGCAATGCCATCACTGCCCTTAATGTCACCGACACCGGCGTAATCGTAATCAACGGCCAGTACGGCGTGGAAGTCGGCACACAAAATATATTCCGCACCACCAGCTCGCTTAAGAAGCCGGTGATTTTTGCAGTGAATCAGCTCGACGGCGAAAAAGCCGATTTCGACAACGTATACGAGCAGATGCGCGACGTATTCGGCAACAAGCTCGTGCTCGTGCAGTATCCTCTCGCCACAGGCCCCGGCTTCAACGCCATGATCGACGTCCTCCTCATGAAGAAATATTCGTGGGGTCCCGACGGTGGCGTACCCACTATCGAAGAAATTCCCGCCGACCAGATGGAGAAGGCACAGGAACTTCACCAGCTCCTCGTAGAGGCTGCTGCTGAAAATGACGAGACTCTGATGGAGAAATTCTTCGATCAGGGTCATCTTACGGAAGATGAGATGCGCGAAGGTCTCCGCAAAGGTATTGCCGACCGCTCTCTCTACCCCGTATTCTGCGTAAGCGCCGCCAAAGACATGGGTGTACGCCGTATGATGGAATTCCTCGGCAACGTAGTTCCCTTCATTGAGCAGGTGCCTGCACCCGTCGATGCACGTGGTCGTGAAGTCAAGCCCGATAATGACGGTCCCCTCAGCATCTTTATGTTCAAGACCACTGTTGAGCCCCATATCGGTGAAGTAAGCTACTTCAAGGTGATGTCCGGTACACTTACCCCCGGTGTTGACCTCGACAATGTGAGTCGTGAATCCAAGGAGCGTCTCGCTCAGATATTCTGCGTATGTGGCCAGATCAAGACTCCCGTCGACAAGCTTTGTGCCGGCGATATAGGCGCCACCGTTAAACTCAAGGATGTCCGCACCGGCAATACCCTCGACGGTAAAGGCTGCGACTATCTCTTCGACTTCATCAAGTATCCCGCGCCCAAATATCAGCGCGCTATCCGTCCTGTCACCGAGAGCGATGCCGAGAAACTCGCCGGTATCCTCACCCGTATGCACGAGGAGGATCCCACATGGGAAGTTGAGCAGTCGAAGGAACTCAAGCAGACCATCCTCTCCGGTCAGGGTGAGTTCCACCTCCGTACCCTCAAATGGCGTGTCGAGAACAACGACAAGCTCCCCATCGTATTTGAAGAGCCTAAGATTCCTTATCGCGAGACCATCACCAAGGCTGCCCGTGCCGATTATCGTCATAAGAAGCAGTCGGGCGGTTCAGGTCAGTTCGGTGAGGTTCACCTCATCATCGAGCCTTACACCGAAGGCATGCCCGCTCCCGACACCTATCGTTTCGGCAACCAGGAATTCAAAATGAATGTCCGCGATACTCAGGAGATACCTCTGGCATGGGGCGGTAAACTCGTTGTATGCAACTGTATCGTAGGTGGCGCTATCGATGCCCGCTTCATTCCCGCTATCGTGAAGGGTCTTATGGATCGCATGGAGCAGGGCCCCCTCACCGGTTCGTATGCCCGCGACGTCCGCGTATGTATCTACGATGGTAAGATGCACCCCGTTGATTCCAACGAAATCTCCTTCCGCCTCGCAGGCCGTAACGCCTTCTCCGAAGCATTCCGCGCAGCCAATCCCAAAGTTCTCGAGCCCGTCTACGATGTAGAAGTGATGGTACCCGGCGATGTGATGGGCGACGTGATGAGCGACCTTCAGGGTCGTCGCGCTATCATCATGGGTATGAATAGCGAAAACGGTTTTGAGAAGATCTTTGCCAAAGTGCCTCTGAAAGAGATGTCGAGCTATTCCACAGCTCTCAGCTCCATCACCGGCGGCCGCTCCTCGTTCACCATGAAGTTCTCCTCTTACGAACTCGTTCCTGCCGACGTTCAGGAAAAACTCCTCAAGGAATACGCTGAGAAGAACACTGAAGAGTAATTCATAAATACCAACTCTCAATAATAAGCCGCGTATCGCTCGACGATACGCGGCTTATTCGTATATCCTTGATGATAGTAACTGACAAAATTAGAGCGGACACCCGAGGGCATCCGCTCTTGTATTATCAATCTAATCTGTCAGATTAGCGGAGAGCAACCTTGTCGGTGAATACTCCTTCGGGAGTAGTCACTTTCAGTACGTATACGCCTGCTGTAAGACCGGAGGTAGAGCAAGTCACTTCGTCGGTATCAGCTGTTGTTGATGCCACTTTTAGACCCATAGCATTATAGAGATCAACAGTCACGGTTGAAACACCGGGCACAGTCACGCTGAGGTTGCTGCCGGCCACGCTTACGAAAGGCTTGAGCGAGTCGGAATCGATTCTCATTGTGCCGGCGAGATTATTGCGGCGGATGATTTCGATGATACCGGCTTGAGCATTGATACGGCCTGCACCGCTACGCTCGGGAGCTGCACTTGTAGCATCGTCCTTCGTCGATGTGCGGTTTATGATATCCTTCACGTCATTTACGTCGAGAGTAGGATCGGCCTGGAGCCAGAGAGCGATGGTGCCGGCTACGAAAGGTGTCGCCATCGAAGTTCCCGACATCGGACCCCAGAAGTCGCTGTAACCCTCGGAATCAACTGCCATACCGCACATATCGCCCGTTGTCTCGTAGTCAGTATTATTCTCAGCATTGTAGGAGAGATAGTATGGGCTGTAGGATGAGATCACATTGGTGGCCGGACCGAGTACGATAGGGAGTTGACGACCGTCATCTGCTTCTCCATAGCTTGAGAAAGAAGCTACTGCATTCTCCTGGAAGTTACGTGCACCCATAATGCTGCCGTCGAACTGATACCACATACCGCGGGAGTTGTAACCGCCTACTGAGATCACGTCAGGATGACAGGCCATTGTGGAGATTGACAGGTCTGCAGTACCATCTACCGATCCGGAGGTCGTGGATTGGGCGGTAAATTCACCATAGTTGTTGATAACGCCGGTCACAGTACGGCCTGATTCGTAGGTTACAGTGACGTAGAGATAATCCGTTCTTGAGCTAAGCAAACTGGAATTACGCGTATAATTGAAGAGCATCAGTGTGTGGAAACGATCGTTGTTGGCATCGACTTCGCTGAGGGCGATCACCTGTGCGCTCGAGAATGCTGTCTTCAGAGTGCTATTAGAGTTGCTGGTGTAGTTGAATGATTGATCTGCGGCATTAACTGTAAATAGGTCCGCCGAAGTATAAGAACCAAATGATGATTTCTTATAATATACCCCTACCGAGAGAGTGAAAGGCTCGCTGGAGTCGCTCCAGAAGTCGAGCAGGGAATAGCACTGGGAATAGCCGGAGAGGGGAGTGACGCAAGTCACGAGTTTATCGCTCGATGAGGAAAATGTCTTGCGAACCGACATCTTGTCGGCACCTTCGTTGCCGGCTGCGAATACAGGAATCATATTATATTGGTCGGCAAGCGCGCTCATTGTCTGCGAGAGGTAATCAGAGCCGTCGTGTGCGCCGATGTTACCGCCGATTGAGCAGCTGAATACTATGGGCTGAATCGAATCGTAAGCCTGCTTGGCCATCTGTGTGGCTGCGTGTGCGATCGCTGCGTCTTCAAATGTACCGCAACCGATGAGTATGTCACTGGCGGTGGCTACGCCATAGAAGGGGTTGTTGGCGTCATAGACTGTAGCGGAGTCGGTGAAAGCTGTATACGAAGCATTGGGAGTGGCTGTGCGGTAAGTGGCTTTCCCTTTGTATCCGCCGGCAAGAATACCGAGAGTGTGGGTACCGTGAGTTTCCTGTTCATTTTCGGTCTGGAAATTTGCGATGCCAGTAGGAGTATAGTCCGAGATATTGATATTACCATCGTCGTCAGGCTCCTCGTATACGAGCAGGCGCTTCACGCGAGTGGTGCCGTCTTCATTGAGGAAGTTGAGATGATTCGGTGCGATACCGCTATCATATATTGCGGTGAAGACGCCTGTACCGTCATACTGATAGTTCGTGCCTTCGTAGTCGAAACCATCTTGTACGGCCGACACACCGCCGCTCTGGCGAGCCAGATTGTCGCATTTATGGAGTTTGCGGCCAAGCTGTATCTGACGCACTGCGTCGAGTTCTGCCAGTTTCTCCACGTCGGTCAGATATACGTTCACAATGGCTATGTCGCCAACATTGGAAAGCACTTCATATCCGGCAGCCTCAAGATCGGCTACCGTGTAGTCGCTGTTGAGACCCACGAAGGCCATCTTCTTGGGTACAGCCATAGACGAGAACGAAGGAAGCACCGACATCGGCACGAGTTTGCCGTCGGACTGTGTGTCGAACTGCTGATTGTTTACTGTTGCTTGACGCTGCTTGTATTCCTCAAGCTGAATACGGCTCTGGAGATCCAGTTTGCTTTGCGCATTTGCTGAGAATACCACTGATACGGCAAATGCTGCTGCTAATGTGTAAAAATGTTTCATAAATACCTTAGAAATGTGATATTGTGTTACTTTTTTGCAAAGATATATAACAAATTGTTAGCGTTACTATCATAGCAAGGAATGTCACTGTATTGTCACAACTTTTAACACTTAAGTGTACTTTATCAAAAAATGAGGATTTAAGGAAATATTGATTTCCGGTTAAAAATCCGTAACTTTGTATGTGAGTATGATCACTACATCTAATATAACGGCACGGCGTCTGGCTGAGTTGCTCGCGGCTCATGATATCAGTCGCGTGGTAGTATCGCCGGGCAGTAGAAATGCCCCGGTATTGCAGGCTGTTGCCTCTAATCCGTCATTGAAGTCACAACTTGTCACCGATGAACGTCAGGCTGGCTTCCTCGCTTTGGGTATGGCTCGGGCCTCAGGCGAGCCTGTGGCGCTTGTATGCACTTCCGGATCGGCCGCTCTTGAATATATGCCGGCTGTGTCGGAAGCATTTTATAGCCGTACACCTCTGATTGTGATTACGGCCGACCGTCCGGCTCAGTGGATCGGTCAGGACGATTCGCAGACCATCGTGCAGCCCGGAGTGATGAGTACCATCGTAAAGAAGAGTTATAATCTTCCGCCGGTCAGATCCGACGAAGATGAATGGTTTGTCTGCCGTCAGGTCAACGATGCCATCCTTACCGCAACATCAGGCGCCCCGGGCCCCGTACATATTAATATAATAATAGATGTACCTATCGGTGCGCTGACGGAAATACCCGATGATAATCAGAGGCCGGCTCCGCTGCGCATGGTCACACCTATGCCATGGCTCGCCCCGGAGCATATAAAGGAGCTGGCTATGAAAGTAGCCTCTACTCCACGGGTAATGCTTGTATGTGGCTTCATGGCGCCCGACCGCAAACTCAACGAATCAATCGGCCGGTTGTCACGGTTGCCTAATGTCGCCGTGCTTACCGAGACGATTGCCAACCTTCACGGGCCATTGCTCATACCTAATATTGATGGTACGCTCGCCGCTGTTCGTGGCGCAGGCGCTGATGATTTCGAGCCTCAACTGGTCATTACTGTGGGCGGTGCACTGGTAT
>CAMWUX010000069.1 GCA_947177605.1 uncultured Porphyromonadaceae bacterium | reverse complement strand
GCCATGGGTATCCCCGATTACTGGATCAAGCTACTCAAGGAGAAGAAAGATGAAGACTGGCATCCCACCTCGATATTCTGGGAACTCACCAACCGCCGCTCCGACGAAAAGACCATATCCTACGTCGAGAGCCACGATCAGGCGCTCGTAGGCGACAAGACCGTAATCTTCCGCCTCATCGACGACAAGATGTACTGGCACATGCTGAAGTCCGATTCCGACCTCACCGTCGACCGAGGCATCGCTCTCCACAAGATGATACGCCTCGTCACCGCATCTACCATCAACGGCGGATACCTCAACTTCATGGGCAACGAGTTCGGCCATCCGGAATGGATCGACTTCCCGCGCGAAGGCAACGGCTGGAGTTATAAGTATGCCCGACGCCAGTGGAGCCTCGTCGACGACAAGAACCTCAAATACGAATACCTCGCCGACTTCGATAAGGCCATGACCTCTCTCATATCAGGCGTCTACAACTTTCAGGCTCTCCCCGTGCAGAAACTCTGGGAGAAAGACTCCGATCAGGTGCTCGCATTCGCCCGCGGCAACCTGATATTCCTCTTCAACTGGAATCCTGCCAAATCCTTCACCGACTACGGCGTACTCGCCCCCTCCGGCCAATACGAGGTCGTGATGTCGAGCGACGAACCCCGCTTCGGCGGCTACGGCAATGTCGACCTCAGCGTGCGCCACTTCACCCGCCACGACGATCTCTATTCGCCCCTCGGAGTAGAGTGGCTCGAAGTATATCTGCCGGCACGCACGGCCATCGTACTCCGTCGCATCGAGGAAGCCCCCAAGGGCACTAAGATTCTCCCAAAGGCAAAGGCCAAACCCAAAACCAAAGCAAAAGCCAAGAAATGATCAAAGCCGTGCTTGCATCTGTCGGCCTGATTCTTGCCGCTGCATCCTGCGTGGGTGTATCCGGCGGGAATTCCGCATCGGATAGCTCCGGAGCGCCCGAAGATGTGCAGGCTGCCGCTCTGCTCGATGACTCTATGCGCACCTACTCCACGGCAGCGCAATGCGCCATGCTCGCATACCTCGACGCCACTCCGACACCCGGGGAGAAGCAGGCGCTGGAGCGGCTTAAAGCCGACGGCATAACCCTCGCCACCGACCCGACAGAAGCGCTGTCGGGCCATATCGGCCAACTGCTCTCCGAAGCGCGCAAGACACCCGGATTCAAAGCACAGGTGTTTCACGACGCTCCGGCCCGGCGCTACATCATAGCCTTCGCCGGCACCGAGCCCCATGCTCCCGACATCATTACCGACATTGACGGAGCTTTCAGCATCGACGAGCCTCAGAATGCCGCCGCCCTTCAACTCACCGACAGCATAGTCGCACTCCTTAAGTCGGTGCATCAGACCGACAACGGCCTCCTGCTCACCGGCCATTCGCTCGGCGGACGCCTTGCCTCAGTAGCAGCCATCACCCGTTCGGCCGATGCCGTAGTGTTCAATCCCGCCAATATCCCCATCGACCTGCAGCGCCGGATTGAGGATGAGAAAGATCTGCTTACATCTGCCGACACACACCTCCTGCGCATCCACTCCGCCGCCGATGAACTCACCGGCGGCGTACGCCTCGCCGAGCAATTGAGCCCATATCTTCCATACCTATCGGCGGCTATGGATCGCGGACTCGACTGGCTCGACGACCGGTCATCGCTCTCCACACTCAAGGGCATCATATCATCGGCACCCGAGATAGCAGGCGCCGTAGGTACCGTATGGGAATGGCTCTCGCCGGCCGAAGCTGCGCCGGCCGAAGCCTCGGCGTCATCGCTCTCACGTATCATAGTGGAGATGCTGGCCCACATGCGCAAGTATGGTGTCACCGTAGCCGACCTGCAGAATCCGCTCTTCTATCAGTATCGCGGACGAGCCGTCGATCTCCCGTACCTCACCGGCGGGCACTCCATCGCCCCGATAGCCGTAGCGATAGACTCCGCTTATAATTCGAAATAATAATCTCTACAATAAATCAATCATAATGAAAAAACTACTGCTTATCGCCACAACGGCACTCATCGCCGCCGCTCCGCGGCTGAGCGCCGACGATTTCGACTTCAACTCGCAGCGCGGTGAAGTCCAGGAGTACAACAGCGTCGACGGCCACAAAGTCGACCACCACGGACTCGTGATCAACCCCACACCACAGAGCATCGAGCGCCCCTACACCGGCGTACTCAACATCTCAGGCGGCTTCCGCGTCACCGACAAGAGCGGTCGCTTCGCATCCGACCTCGGCTTCCTCAAGCAGAGCCGTTCCGGTCTCCCATTGTCGATCACCTTCGGCGCCAAAGAGGCAAAAAAAGCCGGCGTGAAAGAGGTTTCGGGCGCCTATCTGCTCGATATCGGCACGAAGTCCGTACGTATCGTAGGCTACGACGAGCGCGGTGCCTTCTACGGTCTGCAGACACTCCGCCAGATACTCCAATCCGAAATGGCAGCCGACGAGGGTGGTCTCCCCATGATGGTGGTGCGCGACTATCCCGCCATGAAGTACCGCGGCGTAGTTGAAGGCTTCTACGGTACCCCCTGGAGCCACGAAGTCCGCCTCTCGCTTCTCGACTTCTACGGGCGTAACAAGATGAACGACTATCTCTACGGTCCCAAGGACGACCCCTATCACTCCACCCCCAACTGGCGCCTCCCATACCCCGACGACCAGGCACGCAAGATCAGCGAACTGGTGGAGCGCGCCAAGGCCAACCGCGTCAACTTCATCTGGGCCATCCACCCCGGACAGGATATTCAGTGGAACGAAGAGGACTACAACAACCTCCTCAATAAATTCAACCTCATGTATGACCTCGGCGTACGCTCCTTCGCAATCTTCTTCGACGACATCGACGGCATCGGCACCGACCCCCACCGTCAGGTCGAGCTCCTCAACCGACTCACTACCGACTTCGTCGACGCCAAGGGCGACGTGACCAACCTTATAGTATGCCCCACCGACTACTCCCAGCTCTGGGCCAAGCCCGGGCCCGAAGGTCCCCTCGCTGTCTATGGCCGCGAACTCAATCCTAAAGTGGAAGTATTCTGGACCGGCGCAGTGGTATGCAGCGACCTCACGCCCGAGACACTCGAATTCATCAACAGCCGCATCAAGCGTCCGGCTCTCTACTGGTGGAACTATCCCGTGCAGGACTACGTGCGCAACATACTTCTCCAGGGTCCCGTATATGGCCTCGACACCACTCTTACTCCCGAGCAGGTAGCCGGTATCGAGAGCAACCCCATGGAGCACGGCGAAGCATCCAAACTCGCCCTCTACGGCGTAGCCGACTATGCCTGGAACCCCACCGCCTACAATCCTATCGACAACTGGGAACGCGGCCTCGTCTATATGATGCCCGACGCGGCCGACGCATACCGCACCTTCGCTATCAACTCATGCGACACAGAGACGGGCTACCGCCGCGACGAATCGTGGGAGACCACCACATTCCCCTACAACAATTATACCCCCGAGCAGTTTGACGCACTCCGCATCCAGCTCCTCAAAGCCGAAGCCGCCGAAGCCACAATACTCGCCGGATGCACCAATCCGCTCCTTCTCAAAGAAATCAAGCCCTGGCTCTCACAGCTCACTCAGGTAGCGCGCCGCGGCCTCAAGACCCTCGATCTCATCAAGGTATATGAATCAGGCGAGAATCCTCTCTTCTGGAACCAGTATGTAGCCGCACAGATGACTCCCGCCGAGGAGGAAGCCTACAAGGCTCACAAGGTAGGCACACTCAAACTCCAGCCCTTCTACGAACGCTCTATGGCCGACATGGTCGCAGACTTCTACGAGCGCCTCACCGGCTCGAAGCCCACACTTCCCAAAGCCATCGGATCCTACCCCAACCTCTCCACCACTCTCGGCAATCTGATGCTCGACGGCGATACCGCCACCTACTACACATCGGCCAACTCTCAGAGCTCCAGCGACTGGATCGGCGTCGACCTGCGCCGTGTGATTCCCGTCGATGAAGTGTTAATCCATCAGGGACGCAATGATGTGGACGACGTAGACTACTTCGAGCGCGTTCGCCTCGAATATTCCACCGATGGCAAGGACTGGAAGCCCCTCTCCGACGATCTCGACTCCACCTACGTGATATCATGGAAAGGTGAGCCCGTACAGGCCCGCTACCTTCGTCTGAAGCGCCTCGACTCCCCCAAGACCAACTGGGCTTCCGTACGCACATTCGAAGTCAATCCCCCCTCTCAGGAGCGCTACGGCCTCAACGTGACCGGCGACGGCGATCTGCTTCAGCTTCTCCGCGCTTTCGACGGCAACCCGACCTCCGGTGTAGCCATATCCGGCAAAGTGGAATTTGACCGCGTAGCTTCCGCCACCAGTCTCACCCTCCTCTGTGGCAGTGAAGCCCCCGACGCTACAATCGTTCAGCTCGATGCCAAGGGTCAGCCTCTCATGGCCACCCCGCTCAAAGCCCTCTTCTCCACAGTGAAACTCCTTCCCGGCACTAAGCGCATCGCTATCGACGGCAATGCCACCCTCGTGGAAGCCATCCAGCAGTAATACATCACCGCTTATATACCCAATCAGGAGGGGCTGCGCCATCGACCGGCGCAGCCCCTCATCTTATTCTTTGTTTTCCGTGAAGCTCACTCAGCTTCGAGCAATGACAACAGGTCGGCGTAGCCCTCGGCTGCCATCTGCTCGCGCGGTATGAATCGGAGCGCTGCCGAATTGATGCAATAGCGCAGTCCACCCTCATCGGCCGGACCGTCGGGGAATACGTGGCCGAGGTGCGAGCCGCTGGATGCAGAGCGCACTTCCGTGCGGATGCGTCCGTAGGATGTATCTGTATGTTCGGTAATCAGGTCGTCGGTGATCGGGCGTGTGAAAGCCGGCCATCCGCATCCAGAGTTATACTTGCGGGTCGACACAAACAGAGGGGTGCCGTCGGTAATATCCACATATATGCCCGGGCGGAACTCATCGTCATACTCATTGACAAACGGTCGCTCTGTGGCGCCGCACTGCGTCACCTCCCATTGCAGCGGAGTGAGACGCGCACGCAATTCGGCCTTGTCGTCCGACTGTGCTTTTTCCAGCCGGCGGGCTTCCTCAAACAGAGCCGGGTTAACATGACAGTAGCCGCCGGGATTCTTCACCAGATAATCCTGATGGTAATCCTCCGCCGGGAAGAAGTTGACAAGCCTGCCGCTTTCTATGGCTATCGGCTGTGAATAGCGGCGCTGAAGCATAGCGAGCATCGCATCCACCACCGCCTCGTCAGCCTCATCGGTCCAATATATGCCCGTGCGGTACTGTGTGCCGTGGTCACCACCCTGACGGTTGACCGACGTAGGATCGATACTGCGGAAATACAGATCGATAAGTTGGGTCAGGCCTACATGATCTGGATCGTAGTCCACACGCACCGTCTCGGCAGCGCCGGTAAGCCCGGTACACACCTCTTGATATGAGGGAGAGTCCACGCTGCTGTTGGCATACCCGGCGGTAGTATGCTCCACTCCGGGCACAAGAGAGAAGAGATGGGCGGTGCCCCAGAAGCAACCGCCGGCCAAATAGATAGTCTTGGTCATAACTGATGATTAGTGATTTACATTAGTGAGAGGACATACACCGATACCGGGATATTCCGGCAGACACACGCGACCGTCTACGATCTTCATTCCGTCGAAGAGATCGTTGGCGATAAGCAGATTGCCGTCGAGATCCACCCAGTCGGCAAGCGGAGCAAGTTGAGCCGCGGCACTCACCGCACACGAGGTCTCCGTCATGCAGCCGATCATCACCTTCATACCGAGCGCCCGGGCCAGCAAAGCCATCTTGTAGGCATCATGGAGCCCTCCGCTCTTCATCAGCTTGATGTTGATACCGTCGTATGCCCCGGCCAGAGCAGGAATATCGGCCGACGTCTGCACCGCCTCGTCGGCAATTATCGGAAGAGGCGAAAGCTCGCGTAGCCGGCGATGGCCATCCATATCGGTCTTATCCATCGGCTGCTCCACAAATATCACATTGCGCTCGGCCAGCCAGAGGATATTGTCGAGAGCCTCCTCCACCGACTTCCATCCCTGATTCACGTCGACGCATAGGGGGCGGTCGTCGCGGCTGCGGATCCACTCGATCAGTTCACGGTCGCCCGGCACACCCATCTTCACCTTAAGTATCTTGTAAGGCTCCGACTCGGCGAGCTTGCGCAGCAATTCGTCGGGAGTATCATTGGATATTGTATATGATGTTGAGGGCATCACGTCAGTATCAAGGCCATACAGGCGATAGCAGGGTTGACCGGTGATTTTTCCCGTGAGATCATGTAGCGCGATGTCGATAGCCGCCTTGGCTGCGCGATTGCCCGGGGCGATAGAGTCAAGATAGGAGTGAATGCGCTCCATCGCAAACGGATCCGACAGACGCTCCGGATCGACCTTCGAGAGAAAGGCAGTGACCGACTCCACCGATTCGCCGAGATATGGCGGCATCGAAGCCTCACCGTAGCCGGTGATGGAATCGATTGTGATTTCCACTTGCACACCGGGAGTAGCGGTACGCGACATCGACGCCAGATTGAAAGCATGGCGCAACTTCAGTTCGTATGGATAGTAACGGAAGC
>CAMWUX010000068.1 GCA_947177605.1 uncultured Porphyromonadaceae bacterium | reverse complement strand
CCATAGCGGTATCGTGCTCCGCCCCTCAACCCCTGTCAATCAATCGTGCATCATGCATCGTGAATCGTGCATCGTGAATTGTGCATTGACAGGAATCCCCGCACGAAAAGCGTACAATGACATTCTTAACATAAATTGATATCTACAAATTGCAGGGCTGATCGCTCGATCAGCCACACCTCCTATTGCCACCTCAATTTTTCGCTTGGAATTTAGCGGCTATATCACACATTTTCACTATTTTTGTAATTGATTTCGGACAATATTGTCGGATATCACCACAAGCATAGTTAGAAAATTAAAAATCAAATAGATAAATGTCACTAAATTCATTCCTCAGCAAAATATTCGGCAATAAGTCGCAGCGCGACCTCAAGGAGATTCAGCCGATTGTGGATAAAATCAAGGCTTTGGAGCCCGAACTGTCGACTTTAACCCCCGACGAACTCCGTGCACGCATCGACGCGGTTCGCGCAGATATCGCTGCCGCTACGGCCGATGACGAAAAGCGCATCGCCGAGATCCGCAAAGAAGTGGACAACACTCCGGTCGACAAGCGTCAGCCCCTCTGGGATGAGCTCGACAAGCGCGAGAAAAATATCCTCGACACCATCGAATCGAAGCTCAATGAGCACCTTCCCATAGTGTTCGCCACTCTGCGCGAGACCGCCAAGCGATTTGCCAACAATGAGACTATCACCGTGAAGGCCACTCAGCTCGACCGCGAGCTCGCCGCTCAGGGCAAAGACTTCGTGGAAATCGACGGCGACAACGCCATATACCGCAACCACTGGATGGCCGGCGGCAACGAGATCACCTGGGATATGGTACACTACGACGTCCAGCTCATCGGTGGCGTTGTGCTCCATCAAGGCAAGATCGCCGAGATGGCTACCGGTGAAGGCAAGACCCTCGTGGCTACCCTCCCCGTATTCCTCCGTTCGCTCTCGAAGCGCGGCGTACACGTAGTCACTGTCAACGACTACCTGTCGAAACGCGACTCGGAGTGGATGGGCCCGCTCTATATGTTCCACGGATCGACGGTAGACTGTATCGACAAGCACGACCCCAACACACCCGAGCGCCGCGCAGCCTACAACTGCGACATCACCTTCGGTACCAACAACGAATTCGGCTTCGACTACCTCCGCGACAATATGGCCATGACCGCCAACGACATGGTGCAGCGCAAGCATTACTACGCTATAGTCGATGAGGTCGACTCCGTGCTTATCGACGACGCTCGTACACCTCTTATCATCTCCGGTCCCGTATCCAAGGGTGAAGATCAACTCTTCGAGACCTTCCGTCCGAATGTGGAGACTCTGGTGCAGGCTCAGCGCAAACTCGTGAATCAGATTCTCGCCGATGCCAAGACCAAACTCGCGTCCGACGACAAGGATGTGCAGAAAGAGGGCGCACTGCTTCTGTTCCGCGCATTCAAGGGTCTGCCCAAAAACAGTGCTCTGATCCGCTTCCTCTCACAGGAGGGTATGAAAAACATCCTTCTCCAGACAGAGGCCTATTATCTTCAGGACAACTCTCGCGAGATGCCCAAGGCTACCGAACCGCTCTACTTCGTCATCGACGAGAAGAACCGTCAGGTAGAACTGACTGATAAGGGTATCGACGCGCTCACAGGCAAGAGCCAGGATCCGGAATTCTTCGTACTCCCCGACATAGCCGCCCAACTCTCCGAAGCAGAGACCATCACCGATCCCGCCGAGCGCGCGCAGCGCAAGGACGAACTGATGCAGAACTATGCCGTGAAAGCCGAGCGCGTACACACCGTATCGCAGCTACTCAAGGCATACACACTCTTCGAGAAAGATGTGGAATATGTGATCGACGACGGAAAGGTGAAGATCGTCGACGAGCAGACAGGCCGTATCATGGAAGGTCGCCGCTACTCCGACGGGCTCCATCAGGCCATCGAAGCCAAGGAGGGTGTGACTGTGGAAGCCGCCACTCAGACCTTCGCCACCATCACCCTGCAGAACTACTTCCGTATGTATCACCGCCTCGCAGGTATGACCGGTACAGCAGAGACCGAAGCAGGCGAGTTCTGGGATATCTATAAGCTCGATGTAGTGACCATCCCCACCAACCGTCCTGTAGCCCGCGACGATATGCGCGACCGCGTCTACAAGACCAAGAAAGAGAAATACGCGGCTGTGATCGCCGAGATCGAAGAGCTCGTCAAGAAAGGACGTCCGGTACTTGTGGGTACTACTTCGGTAGAAATATCCGAGTTGCTGTCGCGTATGCTCAAGATGCGCAATATCCCCCACAACGTACTCAATGCCAAGCTCCACCAGAAGGAGGCCGAGATCGTGGCACTCGCCGGCAAGCCCGGCACCGTGACCATAGCCACCAACATGGCCGGCCGCGGTACCGACATCAAGCTCCCCGAAGGCGTGAAGGATGCAGGCGGTCTGGCAATCATCGGCACAGAGCGTCACGAATCGCGCCGCGTCGACCGCCAGCTCCGCGGTCGTGCCGGACGTCAGGGCGACCCGGGTTCGTCGGTATTCTTCGTATCGTTTGAGGATCAGCTGATGCGTCTGTTTGTCACCGACCGTGTGATGAAGATGCTCGACCGCTTCGGCCTCAAGGAGGGCGAGATGATCGAATCCAAGATGATCAACAACGCTATCGAGAACGCCCAGAAGCGCGTCGAGGAAAACAACTTCGGCATCCGTAAGCGCCTGCTCGAATACGACGACGTGATGAACAAGCAGCGCTCCTATATCTACTCCCGCCGCCACCACGCTCTGATCGGTGAGCGCGTGGAAGTCGACATCAACAATATGCTCTGGGACGTGATCGAAAACCTCGTGCAGAACTATTCGGCTGCCACCGACTACGAAGAACTCTCGCTGGAGATCTTCAAGATTCTCGCCATCGAGATGCCGGTAAGCGAAGAGCAGTTCCGCAACATGGACAAGGAGGATCTGATCGGCGCGCTCCACACCGCCGCACTCGAAGCTCTCGAACGCAAAAATGCCCGCATCATCGAGATAGCCCAGCCCGTGATTACCCGCTGGATCGAGGAGCGAGGCTCCGATGGACGTATCGTGGTGCCGATCACCGACGGCAAGCGCGTGTTCTACGTACGCGTAAGCCTTCAGGATGCAGCCGACACCAACTCGGCCGTAATCATCAAGGAGTGGCATAAAGCCCTGTTGCTGGTATCGATCGACGAACTCTGGAAAGAGCATCTCCGCGAACTCGACCAGCTGCGTCAGTCCGTACAGAATGCATCCTACGAACAGAAAGACCCGCTAGTAATCTATAAAGTAGAGTCCTTCCACCTCTTCGAGCAGCTGCTCAACAACCTCAACGTAAAGGTTGCCACCGCCCTGATGCGCGGCCATATCCACGTAGCCACACCCCAGAGTCAGCAGCAGCAGGCCGAGCCCGGTCAGAAACCTCAGCCCGAACTCCAGCGCGCAATGCCCGAACAGCATCGGCCAAATACCTACCGCACATCGCGCGAAGGCGGTCTGCCGGGCGAAGCCGAGCAGCGTGCCGCAGCCTCCGCTCGTCAGGGCGAGCAGCAGAAGGCGATGCCCACCGTCAACAATGCTCCGAAGATCGGTCGCAACGATCCTTGCCCCTGCGGCAGCGGCAAGAAATTCAAGAACTGCCACGGACGCAATATGTAAATTAACACCATCTCCCGATGAAGCGCAATAAGATACTTATAATAATAGGTGCGGTTCTCACCCTCGCACTCATAGCCATTGTGGTTTACCTGCTTCTCACCGTGAGCCGTCAGCAGCAGGAGCTGGCCGAAGCTCAGCTTACCAACGAGCAGCTTCAGGACAATCTCACCATGGCCGGCGAACTGGCTGAGCTCAACGCTCAGTTTGAGCAGCACGAAAATGACGCTATCCGGCTCGAAAACGATACGATCCTCGCCAAGTACAACGCCGCAAAGCAGCGTGTCGAGGAGCTTATCGCCGAGCTCAACTCCCAGAAGGTGAAGAGCGCCGAGCAGATCCAGAAGCTGCGCGACGAGATAGCCACCCTGCGCGGCCTGCTCCGCCACTACGTAGCTCAGGTAGATTCGCTCAGCCGCGAGAATGCAATGCTGCGCGATGAGAATACCGAGATACGCAATAAGAACGAGCAACTGACTTCGACCGTCAACGACATAACACGCAAGAACGACGAACTCAATACCCGTATGACCCTCGCCGAGAAACTCAACGTGACCGGTCTGTCGCTCACCGCGCTCAACAAGAAGGGCAAAAACGAGAAGAATGTGACCAAGGCCACCCAACTCATGGTCACCTTCACCATCCCGCAGAACAATTCGACTCCGGTAGGCACCAAGACCATCTATCTCCGCATCACCGGACCCGAAGGCTCCCTGCTCGGCAACGGCGGCTCATTCTCGTTTGAAGGCCAGACCCTCCCCTGCACCGCCAAAAAGACCATCGACTACTCGGGCGACGAGATCGCTGGCATCAACATCTATTGGGATGTGAACGCCACACTCAACCCCGGCGACTACACCGTGGAGCTCTTCGCCGACAACTTCCGCCTCATCTCGCGTCACTTCACTCTGAAGAAATAATTTAGCTTATGATCCAGCATCTCATCGACCAGATCAACTCGATAGAAGTGACCGGCATCTCGTCGGTGTTCAAGCTTCTGCTGAGTCTGCTGCTGGGATGCTGTGTGGGATTTGAGCGCAAGCGCAAGGGGCAGACCGCCGGTCTGCGCACCTTCGCCCTCATATCGATGGGTGCCACGCTCGCCATGATACTCAGTATCTACGTGCCGCAGGAATACCTCGGGCTCAAGAATGGCGACCCCGGGCGCATAGCCGCGCAGGTGATCACCGGCATCGGTTTCCTCGGCGCCGGCGCCATCATTCAGGGCAAAGGCTCGGTGCGCGGTCTCACCACCGCCGCCGGTATATGGATGGTGGCCACGATCGGTCTTGCCGTGGGCGTAGGTCTCTATCTCGTAGCTGTGATCGCTACCGGTCTGATCATCTTCATACTCATGTTTCTGGAGCAGATCGAGCACCGGCTGCGCCTCGGCGGCGAAATGCGTATCATACGCATGAAAGTACCGTCGGTGGTGACCGACATGGAGCCATATCGCAAATGCTTGAAAGAGTATCATGTGAATCTTGTCGACATATATGTGGACTACGACTACTCCGAGCCGGTGACACGCCTCAATCTGGTGACCCTCTCCCGCGAGACAGTGGATTTCATCCCCCTCTTCGCAGCATTGCAGGCCATCGACCGCGCATCATCAATCTCCCTCGCCAATCAAGTGACCATTTAGCCCTCTCCCCTCCCGATCCCTATGATTCCAGCTATAATACTTGCCGCCGTTGATACAGCCACCGAGTCAGCCCATCTGGGCATCGAGAGCCTTATCAGCGATCTGGCTTTCATACTGATACTCGGCGCCTGCGTCACCCTCTTCTTCAAATGGATCAAGCAGCCGGTGGTGCTCGGCTATATCGTGGCAGGCTTCCTGGCCAGCCCACACTTCGAATATCTGCCATCGGTGACCACGGAGGAGAATATCGAATTCTGGGCGCAGCTCGGCATCGTGGTGCTACTCTTCTCGCTCGGACTGGAATTCAGCTTCAAGAAACTGCTCAACGCCGGTGGCTCGGCGGTGACCACGGCACTGATCATCGTCTGTGGTATGATGTTTGTGGGCTTCTCCATAGGCCATCTGCTCGGATTCACCAATCTCAACAGCCTCTTCCTCGGCGGTATGCTGTCGATGTCGTCGACCACGATCATCATCAAGGCGTTTGCCGACCTCGGACTCAGCCACAAGAAGTTTGCCGCACAAGTGTTTGCGGTGCTTATCGTTGAGGACCTTTTCGCTGTGTTGATGATGGTGATACTATCGTCAATAGCCATCAACAATAGCGTGCAGGGCTCGGAGATGCTGCTGAGCGTGAGCAAGCTCGCTTTCTTCCTTATAATATGGTTCGCCGTGGGGGTGTTCGTGCTCCCGTCGGCTCTCAACAAGGTACGCAACTATCTCAACAGCGAGACCCTGCTCATCGTGGGTATGGGTCTGTGTCTGGGCATGGCGGTATTCTCCGTCTACTGCGGATTCTCGCTCGCGCTCGGCGCATTCGTGATGGGCTCGATTCTGGCAGGCACGAGCTTCGCCGAACGTATCGAGCACGTGACAATGCCGGTGAAGGACCTCTTCGGCTCGGTATTCTTCATATCCGTGGGCATGATGGTGGATCCCCACGTGATTGTGACCTACGCCGGACCCATCCTAATACTGTCGGCTACGGTAATCGTCGGTATGATCATCTTCGGCTCCGTGGGTATGCTCATTTCAGGCCAGACGCTCAAGGTTGCCATCGAATCAGGCTTCTCGCTCACTCAGATCGGCGAATTTGCCTTCATCATCGCTACTCTCGGCATGCAGCTCGGAGTACTCGAACCGACGATCTATCCCATCGTGGTGGCAGTGTCGGTACTCACTACCTTCACCACACCATACTTCATCCGTATGGCCGATCCGGTCTACCGCTTCATCGAACGTATTCTGCCGGCGCGGCTACAGTTTCTCATCACACGCTACCGAGAGGAAGCCGAGCAGCAGCAGGGCTCGGAAGTGCGTCAGCTCTGGCGCGCGGTGCTCAAGCGCTATCTGTGGCGCATCGTGCTCTACACATGTCCTCACGGCTATATGCGTCATCACCTCCCAC
>CAMWUX010000067.1 GCA_947177605.1 uncultured Porphyromonadaceae bacterium | reverse complement strand
GTGTCTTTTCATACCGACACCCCCGTAACCAAAAAAACAGAAAGAAATGGATAATAATCAACTCGACAAAATCAGTTACGCCCTCGGTCTCAGCATGGGCAATAACTTCCGTTCCAGCGGAATCCAGGATCTCAACGTAGCCGACTTCGCCGACGGCGTAGCCGCCGTATTCGGCAAGGGCGAGCAGAAGATGAGCTATCAGGAAGCCAAGACCGTGATCCACGACTTCTTCGCCGAAATGGAGAAGCGCCAGCAGGCTCAGGTAGCCGAGCTCGCCAAGGTCAATGCCGAAGCCGGCAAGAAATTCCTTGAGGAAAACGGCAAGCGCACCGAGATAGCCACCACTCCTTCCGGTCTCCAGTACGAAGTGCTCGAAGAGGGCAAAGGCCCCAAGCCCACCGCTACCGATAAGGTGAAAGTACACTATACCGGACGTCTGCTCGACGGCACCGTATTCGACAGCTCCGTAGATCGCGGCGAGCCCGCCACATTCGGTGTCACACAGGTGATCCCCGGATGGGTTGAAGCCCTCCAGATGATGAACGAAGGTGCCAAGTGGCGTCTCTACATCCCCGCCGAACTCGCTTACGGCGCTCACGGCGCAGGCCCCACAATCGGCCCCAACGCCACTCTGATATTCGACGTAGAGCTCCTCGAAGTAATCAAATAATATCCTGTCAACGACGACGATATGCGCAAACTCCTCCTGACGCTCTGCATCTCGGCCCTCGCATCCGCCTTCACGGCGCAGGCACGCCAGCACGAGCTCCAGCAATTTGAAGTCGACTCTATCAGCACCGCTCTCGCCACTCTATGGAAAGAGCCGATGCAGAGCCATACCCAATCGATGACTCCCGCGCAGAAAGCATCCTTCAAGAAGGGTGTGACTCTGGCGCTCGATTCCGCCCGCATCAACGACCCCTACGTACAGGGACTTGAAGAAGGCGCCCGCATCTACCGCTACGTAGAGCAGGCCGAGCAGATCGGCGGCTACACGGTGGATATGGACGTATTCCGCAAGACCATCCTCAAAGCCATCGACCGCAAGTCGACCGGCTTCACCGAGAGCGAGGCCGACACCTATCTCACCGACCTCAACTCGCGCCTTGTAGCCGCCGGCGGCAAGGAGCAGCTATCCAAGTCGGAAATCAAGAAAGCGAGCCAGGCACTCGCCACCGTCTGGGCCGGATACATGAATCGCAAGTCGGCCAAGGATGAGCCGCGTATCGTAGCTGCCTACCGCCGCGGTGTGACCACGGCGCTCGGCTATGCCCGCACCGACGACGCATTCCTCGACGGTATCGAAGCCGGCGTGGCAGCCTACCGCTCAGTTGAGCGCCAGGAGCAGGCCGGTGGCTACGAGCTCAACCTCGTGCGCTTCAACCTTGCCATGGACAAGATGCTCAACGGCCGCCCCACGGGATTCACCCCCCTCACGGCCACACAGTATCTCAAAGCCATGCAGGAGCAGCTCGCCGAGATCGACGCCATGCTCGACAATTCGCAGGCATTCCTCGACTCAATAGCCCGCATCGAAGGCATCATCAATCTGCCCACAGGCACTATGGTGGAGATCGTCACAGAAGGTGAAGGCGACTCACCTCGCGCCGAAGATCTCGTGATGGTCAACTACTCCGGCACGCTCATCGACGGCACACCCTTCAGCGGCACCGAGCCCGGCAAGCCTACCATATTCGATATGCGCGAACTCATCGACGGCTTCCGCGACGGCCTCATGCAGATGAAGAAGGGCGGCATATACCGCATCTATATCCCCTCCGATCAGGGCTACGGCCACGAAGGCGTATACGGCAAGATACCCCAGGATGCCGTGACCATCTTCGACGTCGAGCTCGTGGATCTGCGCCATACCGACGAGATCCCGGCTCAGACACCTGCAGCCGACTGATCATACGCAGCTAATCACTAAAAATACAGAACAAACAATAAATTCAACCTCACATTTTATAAAATGAAAAAATTACTCTTATTCGGCGCAGCTGCCGTGATGATCGCAGCTGCATCCTGCAGCAAGAACGCTGCCAACGGCGACCTCGCCAATCCCTCCGGACTCTCCAACTTCTCCGACTCCCTCGCCTACTACGGCGGTACCGTACAGGGTCTCGATCTCGGCGCCAACATCAGTCGTATGCTTCCCCCCGAAATCATGGCCAACTTCGACAAGGATAAATTCCTCGCCGGTATGAAGACCGTGCTCGACGTCGACACCGCCAACCAGTCGTATATCCTCGGTATGTCCTACGCCCTCCAGCTCAAGCAGCAGTTCATGAGCCAGGCTCAGATGGGCGTGGAAATGGACGTCAACGAATACTTCAAGGCATTCTCCGCAGCATTCAAGACCGACTCCATCGCCGACTCCATCCACTCCTCCATCTACGGCAACGCTCAGATGCTCATGGGTAAAGCCCAGACCATCATGATGCAGCGCCAGCAGGAGATGCAGGCCGCTCAGGTTAAGGCTATGGAAGAGAAAGCTCTCGCCAACGACAACCGCGGCAAGCAGTATGTCGACTCCCTCAAGGCTACCGATAAGGACATCAAGACCACCGAAAGCGGTCTTAGCTACAAGGTCATCACCCTCGGCAACGGTGCCGTTGCCGATAAGGAAGCTAAAGATCCCGTACCCGTGAAGTATGTAGGCAAGCACATCGACGGCACTCAGTTCGACTCCTCCAACGGCGAAACAGTGAAATTCCCCGTCAACGGTGTAGTGAAAGGCTTCTCCGAAGCACTCACCACCTTCCCCGCAGGCTCCAAGGTAGTCCTCTACATGCCTGCCGACCTCGCATACGGCACTCAGGGCAACCAGGCTATCGAACCCGGCGAAACCCTCATATTCGAACTTGAGATCTGCGAAGCAGAGCCCGCTAACTAATAGCCGGCAAGCAACACTATAGAATGTGCCGTAGCGAGGCCCGGATACGCGGCCCCGGTGCGGCACACTCACATATAATAATATATAGCAATCACTCTCCCCGATATGGAAAAGCGCCCCCTTCTGGTAGTGCTCACCGGCGCCGGAGTAAGCGCCGAGAGCGGCATATCCACCTTCCGCGACAGCGGCGGTCTCTGGGACAAATACCCGGTGATGGACGTAGCCAGCGCCGACGGATTCGCACGCAATCCGTCTCTGGTGCATCAGTTCTACAACACCCGCCGTCACGAACTTATGTCCGTCGAGCCCAACGAAGCCCATCGCCTCATCGCCCGCCTCGAGCAATTCTGGCGCGTCGTGGTAATCACTCAGAATGTCGACAATCTTCATGAGCGCGGAGGATCCTCCGAAGTGCTCCATCTCCACGGCGAGCTGATGAAAGTGCGCTCGCTCACCCATCCCGAGCGCGTCTACACCCTCACCCCCGACAATCTCGACACAACGCCCGACACACGCGACGAATACGGCGACCCCGTACGCCCACACATCGTATTCTTTCAGGAATCTGTGCCTGAATACGAGCCCGCGGTAGCCATCGTGGAGCAGGCCGACGCCATCGTGATCATCGGCACCAGCATGGCCGTGTATCCCGCCGCCGGCCTCGTCAACTATGCCCGCCGCGGCATCCCGGTATACTACATCGACCCGCGTCCGGCACCTGTACCGTCGTGGATCACCGTAATCCCTGCTACTGCCACCGAAGGCATGGCACAGCTTTTCCCCATCCTTTCCTCACCCGTCACATCATCTCAAAACCAATGAAAAGACTTTCCATCCTCCTGGCCGGCTTAGCCATCATCGGCAGTTCGGCACAGGCCAAAACCGACTTCAAGCCCACCAACACGCCCGACTCCGTAGGCTATTATGTAGGCTACACACAGGGCACCATCATGGGACAGAACATCAACAACTCTCCCGAAATCACCGACGCCGAACGCGACCTCTACCGCTCCGAATTTCTCCGCGGAGTGACGCAGGCACTGCTCGCCGACACCGTCAACACCGGATACATGGACGGCCTCAAGATGGGCGCCGCCATGCGCGACGAACTTATCAAGCTCCGCGTACAGGGTCTCCCCTGCAATATGGAGCTCTTCAACACCACATTCGCCACCCAGGTCAACAACCCCGACACCACAGCCCTCAACACCTATATGCGCGCCGTGCAGGCTCTCATCCAGCCCGTGATGGAGCGCCAGCAACTCGCCCAGCAGCAACAGCAGCAGCGGGCCCAGCAGCAGTTTATGGATGTCGCCCAGGCCAACATCGCAGCCGGCAAGGCATTCATGGACAGCATCAAGGCTGTGCCCGGCGTGAAAGTCACCGACTCCGGTTTGGCCTACAAGGTGATTAAGAAAGGCGAAGGTCCCACCATCGGCCCGCGTCAGCAGGCACTGATCTACTACAAAGGCTCCCTCGTGGATGGCTCTCAGTTCGACGCCACCGAGCCCGGCCAGCCCGTGCGCCTCGGTCCGGAAAGCGTGATCAAAGGCTTCGCCGAAGCACTCATGATGCTCAACAAGGGCGCCCACTACGTATTCTACATACCTCAGGAACTCGCCTACGGTATGCAGGGCCCGCCCGTGATCGGTCCCGCCCAGACCCTCGTATTCGACATCGAAGTAGTCGAACTGCTTCCCGAATAATTCCACTGACATGAAAAAAGTAATCTCCGCCATCATGCTGCCGGCCATGCTGCTGGCAACATCCTGCTCCTCCGACAAGGCTCCCGCCGCCGACCCCGCCGCGACCCCCTCGACATTCGGCGACTCGATATCCTACTACCTGGGTCGCACAGCCGGCGCGCAGCTCCACGAAGAGTACGCCCACATGACCGACGAGCAGAAAGCTCAGTTCAATTCCGCCGACTTCCTCGCCGGTCTCAACACCCTGCTTTCGGCCGATTCTGTATCTACCTCCTACATCGCCGGCCTGTCGCAGGCGCTTCAGCTCGCGCAGATGACCCTCCGGATGCGTCAGGCCGGTATCGACGTAGATCCCTCGCTCTTCATCGCCCAGTTGCAGGCAAGCCTCACCGCCGATTCCCTGAGTGTCGAGCAGATAGAAGCCGACATAGCCACCGTCAGTGCCCTCGACTCACGCGCTCAGGCCATGGTAGAGCAGGCCGCTCTCGAGAAGGTCAACGAAAATAAGATCCGCGCCGAAAAATTCCTCACCGAGAAGCGAAAGGCCAACCCCTCTATCGAGGTTACCGCCAGCGGTCTCACCTACGAAGTGACCAGACAGGGCACAGGCGAAGTGGCTCAGCCCGGTGCCGTAGTGCCCGCAATCGTAAGCGCCACATCGCTCAGCGGCAAGGAACTCTTCTCTACCGGAGGACAGCCGCAGCCCGTCAACAGCCAGACTGCCATGCCCGGCCTCGGCGAAGCGCTCACCACTCTCCCCGCCGGCACTATCGCCACTCTCTACATCCCGGCTTCGCTCGCCTTCGGTGATCAAGGCACCTCCGACGGCTCCGTCCTCCCAGGTGAGCTCGTAATCGTTCAACTCGAAATCATTGACTGACACTGATATGAAATCAACCCATATTCTTGCGGCAGTAGTCCTCGCAGCCTCCGGCGCGTTGGGCAGTTGCTCGGGCGGCTCAAAAGCCGATCCCTACGGCTGCGACACGGTCGGGATGGTTACCGTCGACGACTCCCTGTCGTACTACTGGGGGCGTCAGCTCGGTATGAGTTCATCGTACGCCTACGACCAGCTCGACTCCGCGGCTGCCGCAGAAATATCGATCGACGCTTTCTTCACCGGCGCCGCCAACGTATTCTTGGCCAACCATGAATCGCCTGAACTGATGCAGGGTATCGCCACCGGTCTGCTTATGGCCAATCAACTCGACCTGCTTGAAGCCTCCGGCATAGAAGTAGACCGCGGGTGCGCGCATGAGCAGTTCCGCAACTCGCTGATGCGTGAGCACCCCGACTCGGTGGAGGCCGCCGGCAACGAAGCCGCCTACCGCCGCCTGATGGAGCGCGCGCAGACGCGCATACTCGGCCGCCTGAAGCAGCAGCGCATCCAGCAGAATAAGATGATGAAGAAGATACGTACCGAGAATATGGCCCGCTCGGCTGAATTCCTCGACAATCTTCTCGCATCCGATTCTACTGTCGAGGTAGTCGACTCGACACTATGCTACCGTGTGATCCGCGAAGGCGACGGAGCACTGCCGGGCGAACATGACGTGATCCGCTTCCGCTACACCCTGCGCGACTTCTCCGGCAGCGTGATCGACTCCAACACCGACGATTGGGTGGAGGGTCCGCTTGCCGACGTACAGGTAGGCGCCCTGCGCGACGGTATCGAGATGATGCCCGTAGGCTCTCACTACGTATTCTACATCACCAACGCCGGCATCCGCTCGGCTCTCGCCGCTGTGCAGCCCGGCCGGCTCATCATCGCCGACATCGAACTTCTGCAGTCAACGCCCAAAAAGTAAAGCAAATGAAATCGATACTTCTCAATATCTTCACCCTCTCGGCCATACTTCTGATATCGGCCGGATGCTCCGGCAAGCCGGAGGATTCAGCCAAGCCAAAGCGCATGGAGTATGCCGTATCTAACGCCGACCTACCCTTCCCCAAGCAAGTGGCCGACTCACTTACCGGTCTCTACGGCTACCTCGTGGCCTACGACCACCTATGCCGTATAGATACCCTCTCCACTCCATACGATAAGGAAGCATTCGCCGACGGTGTCGACCTCATCATCGCCGACACGGCATCCTCTGCCGGATATACCCAGGGGGCACAG
>CAMWUX010000066.1 GCA_947177605.1 uncultured Porphyromonadaceae bacterium | reverse complement strand
GCGATGGGTGATGTCGGGCGTGGCTATCTGGTTGCGCTCGTCGGTGATGGCTCCCCAAAGCACATCCTTGAGTTCGTCGAGGCCGAAGCCGGTGACGGCGGAGATGAATACGTGGGGGATGTCGGCGGGGAGGGTCTTTTCGATCTCGTGGCGCAGCTCCTCGTCGAGCAGGTCGGACTTGGATATGGCGAGCACGCGCTCCTTGTCCATCAGCTGGGGATTGAACTGGCGGAGCTCGTTGAGCAGCGTCTCATACTGGGCTGTGATGTCGTCGGCATCGGCGGGAACCATGAAAAGGAGCACGGCGTTGCGCTCGATGTGGCGGAGGAATCGCAGGCCGAGGCCCTTGCCCTCGCTGGCGCCTTCGATGATGCCGGGGATGTCGGCCATGACGAAGGAGCGGTTGCCGCGATACGACACTATACCGAGCTGCGGCTCCATGGTGGTGAAGGGATAGTCGGCTATCTTTGGGCGGGCGGCCGATACGGCGGAGAGGAGCGTAGACTTGCCGGCGTTGGGTAGGCCTACGAGACCTACGTCGGCGAGCAGTTTCAGCTCGAGTATGACGGTACGCTCTATGGCGGGTTCGCCGGGCTGGGCGTAGCGCGGAGTGCGGTTGGTCGAGGACTTGAAGTGCCAGTTGCCGAGGCCACCGCGTCCGCCGCGCAGAAGTTTTATTTCCTGACCGTGCTCGTTGACTTCGCAGAGAAATTCGCCCGTCTCGGCGTCGAACACTACGGTACCGGTGGGTACTTCCACGATCACGTCCTGACCGTCCTTGCCGGAGCTGCGGCCTGCAGAGCCTGACTCACCGTTGCCGGCAAAGATGTGGCGGTTGAACTTGAGCGGAAGCAGTGTCCACATCTGCTTGTTGCCTTTGAGTATTATATGTCCGCCACGGCCTCCGTCGCCTCCGTCGGGGCCGCCTTTGGGCACGTATTTGGCGCGATGGAAATGACGGGATCCCGCTCCGCCTTTGCCGGAGCGGCAATGAATTTTCACATAGTCTATAAAGTTGGATTCGGCCATGGCTTCAGTATATTAGTGGTTGAGGTTATGAGTTGGATAAGTAATATATATGAGTATAACACCTGAGAGGGCCGGAATGTTACTCCTTGGGTGCGTTGGCCTTGGCCTGATAGATGAGGGTCTCGGCGAGCATCCAGTCGGTGGTGTTGTCGAGGTCGACGCAACGCTCTGCGGGTGTGGGACATCCGAGGCGTTTGTTCATCTCGCCGAGTGTGTGGCGGCGCAGCGATTCGGGGTTGAATACGTAGACCGATCCGGTGTATTCCCATACCTTGGGGGCGTCCTGGCGGCGAGTATACATACCGTGACCTTTGCTGATGGTGAGGTAGCCGGTGACGGGATCGGCTTCGAGGCAGTTGTAGTAGGGGTTGCTGCGCGATTCAGCTACGGTGACTACCATGTCGACGTCGGGGGTATACATGTCGATGCAAGCTTTCACGTCGTCGACGATGCGCAGGGGAGATGTGGGCTGGAGCAGACACACTTTATCGTACTTGATGCCCTGAGCGTCGGCCCAGTCCATGGCGTCGATGATCACGCCGTAGGAGCCGGCGGTGTCGGTGGCCAGTTCGGCCGGGCGGCGGTAGGGTACGGGTAGGCCTGTGGCTTCGGCTACCTGGATGATTTCGGAATCTTCGGTGGATACGATGATGTGGTCGTCGTCGGCCAATTGACGGGCTACGTCGATGGAGTAGTGGATTAGGGGGCGTCCGGCGAGCACCTTGATGTTTTTACGGGGTATGCCTTTGCTGCCGCCACGGGCGGGGATGATGTAGAGTATGTTTTCGTCGTAGGGTTTCATTGGTATATTATTGTTGTGAATAATCAGAGTGATGAGTAGGATGGGGAGAATGTGTCGCCGGCGGCTATGGTGCCGGTATCAAGTCCTTTGCGAAGCCAGCGCTCACGCTGGGCTGAGGTGCCGTGGTTGAATGAGTCGGGCACTGCGTAGCCCTGTGCGCGCTTCTGCAGATAGTCGTCGCCTATTTTCTGTGCGGCGTCGAGTGCTTCTTCGATGTCGCCGGGTTCGAGGGAGCCAAACATGAGATTGTCGTGGTGTGCCCACACGCCGGCGTAGTAGTCGGCCTGCAGTTCGAGCCGCACACTCTCGTGATTGGACTCGGTCTGCGACGAGCGCTGCATCTTGTCGTGGCTCTGCGCGAGCTGTCCGAGCAGGTGCTGTACGTGGTGGCCGACTTCGTGGGCGATCACGTAGGCATAGGCGAAGTCGCCGTCGGCGCCGATGGTGCGTCGCATGTCGGAGAAGAATGAGAGGTCGATATACACGGTCTCGTCGGCGGAGCAGTAGAAGGGGCCTATCGAGGCGTCGGCATTGCCGCATCCGCTTGTGGTGGCGCCGGTGTAGAGTACGAGTGTGGGAGGCTCGTAGGTGCGTCCCTGCTCGGCGAAGAGTTTGGTCCATACATCTTCAGTGCCGGCGAATATCTTCTTGGAGAAGTCGGCGAGCTCCTCCTCTTCGGCTGTGGGTGTGTAGGTCTGCTGCTGCGATTCAAAACCGGTGTTGCCCAGAGCTCCTGACAGCACGTCGATGGGGTTGCCGCCTGACAACCAGGTGGCTACGGCTGCGATGATGATGCCTACTATGCCACCGCCGATGGCCATGCCGCGTCGGCCTGACGATCGGCCGCGCCGGTCGTCAACATGGGTGGATGTACGTCGTCCGTCGAGTCTCATATTCGTTTGCGTTTTTTAGTGTGGTTATATTCGGATGATGGGATATCAGAGTGATACGTGGCTTACGTCGACGTCCTCGCCCAGAAACATTGCAGCGAGACGCGAAAATGCCTCGGGGTTTTCGGTGGTGAGGTAGCGGCATGATCCGCCTTTGGCACATCGCCGCTCCATCTCCGGATGGCGGCGGAGGTAGTCGGCGAGGCTGTCGGCCACGATGCGCCCCTGGCAGACGATATCCACCCCGTCGGGCACGGCGGCACGGATCTTCGGGTAGAGTATCGGGAAGTGGGTGCAGCCGAGCAGGAGGGTGTCGATCTGCGGGTCGGCGCTCATGAGCTCACCCACGTATTTGTCTACGAAGTAGTCGGCGCCGGGCTTGTCGGCTTCACCGTTTTCGATCAGAGGCACCCACATGGGGGCTGCCCTGGAGGTGAGCTGCATCTGACGGTCGGCATAGAGCTTTTCGATCTCCATGTCGTAACTCCGTGAACTTACGGTGCCGTGGGTGGCGAGCAGTCCGATATGTCCGTTGCGGCTCAGGGCGCCGAGGCGCTCTACTGTGGGGCGTATCACTCCGAGCACACGGCGCGTGGGATCGATGCCCGGCAGGTCGCGCTGCTGGATGGAGCGGAGCGCCTTGGCCGATGCGGTGTTGCAGGCCAGTATCACGAGCCGGCATCCGCGATCGAAGAGGTGGCGCACGGCTTCGAGCGTGAAGCGGTAGACCACGTCGAAGGAGCGTGTGCCGTAGGGAGCGCGTGCGTTGTCGCCCAGATAGATATAGTCGAACTGCGGCAGTCGCTGACGGATATCACGGAGTATGGTGAGACCGCCGTAGCCGGAGTCAAACACTCCTATCGGGCCTGATTGCTGTATGTCGGGCTGGCTCATGGGCTGAATAATTTTCCACAAATTTAATTAATTAGCACCGAATCACAAAACAGCCCGCGTATCCGATGGCCGGATTGCGGGCTGTGAGTGTATTGGGGGATGGATCTCTCGGGACTATGATCAGCTTGCGTCGTAGAGGTCGAGGGCTCCGTTGTATGTACCGGTGATGGAGTTGCCGTGGCCGTCCTTGAGGTCGAATGTCACGGTGTAGATGTTGTTGCCCTTGTTGGTGACGGTGACTGAGCCGGTGCGTGCAGCGGCTTCGATACCTTCGTAGGTGTGGAAGTACCATGCTCCGTAGTAGCCGCCGTAGTAGGGCATATAGAATCCGTCGAGAGCTGTGAAGGGATCGTAATCATCGGCCTCCTCGATGCTTATCAGGTTGTAGGTGCCGGAGGGTATGCCATCGGTGGAGCCGGGGGTGACGTTGAGACCGAGGTAGAGCGCACGTCCGGATCCGTAGCCGAAGTCGAGGTTGTAGTCTTTTTCAGCGATCATGACCATATAGTAGTCGGATGATTCGGTGAATATCATACCGCCATAGAGCGCGGCGCCTTGAGAGAAGGTGTTGATCTCCACATTGCCGGTGAGGTTGCTCATGCAGCCTTCGTCGGTGCGGTTGTAGATGGGTATCTTACCTACGAATTTCACTTCGGTCTCGGTGCCGTCCTCGGTGGTGAGGGTGCCTTCGAGGGCATAGATGCCGTCGCCGTAGGGCGTCACTTTGATCTGGCCTTCGGTGACGTCGAGCATCTGTGATGTGGTGCCGCTGTAGAATGTGATGTAGCTTTCGCTGTCGAGGTTGATTGTGCCTTCGGCGTTGGTCTCGGCTGCTACGTAGTCGCCTTCGCTGATGGTGGCGAAGTCGGGGTTTTGGGCAAGCACGGTGTTGAAGTCGATCACGATCACTTTGCCGTCGCCGGTGTAGTCCTCCTCGTCTTCATCGAACACGAGCGAGTTTTCGGTGAGGCCTACGAATACGTTGCCGGAGCCATTGTCGTAGTAGTCGCCTTTGTAGTAGCCTTCGGCTGTCCACTCGGAAGTGAATTCTGGTATGCTGGGCTCCTGGGGCTCGTCGCCCCCTGCCGGGGTAGAATTGTTGTCGTCGTCGGAGCAGGCGGCGAAACTGATGCTCATAGCTGCGCAAAATGCCAGCGTTGCGATTCGATTCATTACCTTTTTCATGTACTGTCTTGTGTTATGTGTTAAAGTGTCTGCAAATATAATCTTTTTTAGTGAAATGGGAAAGAGGTAGGCTCGTTTGAGCGACAAAATGATGCGAATTGCCGGGAAAACGAACAGCCTGCGGATCTCCGTCGGGAGCCGCAGGCTGTATGCCGTTTTTTTAGAGGGATGCTGATCCTAATCCTTGTTGTCGATGTAGACGAATGTGCCCTCGTATGTACCGGTGATGGGGTTGCCGTGACCGTCCTTGAGATTGAAGGTGAAGGTGTACTGATTGTTGCCTTTGTTGACCACGGTGACGTTGCCGGACTTGATGGCGGCCTCTACGCCGGCGCCGGTGTGGTAGTACCAGGAGCCGTAGAAGCCGTCGAGCGGGGGATAATAGAATCCGTCGATAGCGGTGAAGGGCTCGAAATCTTCGTCGTCGCCCATTTCGTTGGAGTTCAATACGGAGTATGTGCCGGAGGGTACGCCGGTGGAGCCTAAGCTGACGTTGAGACCCAGCCAGATGCACTGTCCGTCGCCGTAATTCTCAAGAAGGGTGTAGTTGTCGCCGGCCAGACCTACCATAGCGTATTCCGACTGGTCGGAGTAGTATGTGCCCTGATTGATTATGGCAGCATACTTGAGGCCGGAAAGCTCAATGCCGGAGGTGAGGTTGCTCATGCAGCCGGTAAACGAGCGGTTGTACATCGGTATCTTGCCTACGTAGTGGACCGGAGTGGCACCGCTGCCGGTGACGAGGGAACCCTCGATCTGGTATACGCCGTCGCCATAGGTGGTGACGGTGATGGTGCCTTTGGTGACGGTAGCCTTGGTGGCTTTGCTATCCTTGTAGGTCACCACATAGGTCTGGCCTCCGAGCGTGAAAGTACCTTTGGTATTGGAATTGTTGCCGGTATATTTACCCTGTACGAGAGTGGCGAAGTCGGGGTCTTCGGCGGTAGCGGTATTGAATGAGATAGCGATCATTTTGCCGTTGCCGACGTATTTTCCGGTCTCCTCGTCATACACGATAGTGTTGTCGGAGATACCTATGAGGATGTTGCCGCTTCCGGCGTCGTAATAGTCGCCGCGGTACTGACCTTCGGAGATGAGGTTGGTGGTAAACTCGGGTGCTTCAGGGGTGGTGGGATCTACTACTTGGTAGCCGTCGTCGCTCTTGTCGTCGGAGCAAGCCGCGAAACTTACGCTCATCGCTACGCAGAGAGCAAGCATAGCGAGCTTTTCCATTGCTTTTTTCATATAGAAGTTCGTTTGATTTTTAAGGTTGCGAGCGCAAATATACGGTTTTTATTCCAAATGCTTGTAATAAATTTGAATTTTAGGTGGTTTGAGTGGCGTGATGGTGTCTTTTGGCTCGACAGCGTGATTTTTGATCCATTTTGCTTGCCGGCGCCACAAGGCTCCCGGGAATATGCTTATCTATTTGATCCAGCCTTACTTGGTGGATTGGTTGTATAATTTAGTTAAAATTTTATTAAATTAGTTGAAAATCCGAGAATTTTGTTTATCTTTGGCGATGATGCCTTAAATATCCATAAACCAATCGTTTGTCGTATGAAAAAGTTTATATTAATTACCCTATCGCTGATGTGTGCGCTTTTCAGCATCCACGCGGATGTCTTTTCTCACACATTCAAGTTCGACCCCGACAAGTTCTCGATCACAGCCGGAGCAGGCGATTCGCTCTGCATTCGCTCCATCGCTGATCCCTCCTCTCATCCCGACCCGTCGCAACCCGATCTGCCGATAATCTCCCGCTCTATCGCAATCCCGGGAAATGCCGATGTTGATACCTATTCTGTCACTCTCCACAAGCGCATAGTCCGCACCGGAGTAAACATCGAAAATGCTGTCAGACCGGTTTCTCTATCTTCTGCTCCGCAATCTATTCACAAGAATGATGCAGGCTATCCGGCACGCGTATATCCTGATTCGATTTGTAGATTTGTAAAAAGTTACCGGATAGAGGATGAAAATGTGGCCGGCTTCTTGATATCACCCTTCCAATACGATGCTAAAACGCGCGAGCTATATT
>CAMWUX010000065.1 GCA_947177605.1 uncultured Porphyromonadaceae bacterium | reverse complement strand
TTGCTGTTGATATAGCCATTGAGCAGGTCTTGAAACTCGTGTTCGATCAGAGCTTCTTCCTCGGCGGTGGTGTTAGGATTTCTTTCGGTATCCATAGGCAGTAGTTGTTTCACAAAATTACGCAAATTTGACGAAGATAGGCAATAATTCAGTATCTTTGTGTAAAAATTTTTAGCAAGGGCAATACCGACCGATATGGGAAAATATAATTTCGACACTCTGATTGACCGCCGTGGCACTCACGCCATGAAGTATGATTCGCTTTTGGAACTCTATGGCGTAGACGCCGGATCGGTGACCCCGATGTGGATTGCCGATATGGAATTTGCTGTGTGTCCGGAGATTCTCGGCGCTCTGAATCAGCGCTTTTCCAACCCGGTGCTGGGCTACAGCTGTCCGCCGTCCGACTATTGGGCTACGGTGGCCGACTGGCTTCGCCGTCGTCATGGCTGGGAGGTGCCTACGGAGAGTATGGCGTTCGTGGCCGGTGTGGTGCGCGGTATCGCTTTCGTGCTCAACTTCTTCACGGAGAAGGGCGACAAGGTGGTGATACAGCCGCCTGTATATCATCCGTTCCGCAATGTCACAGAAGGCAACGGTCGCATCGTGGTAGAGAATCCACTTGTGCCGCTTGCCGATGGCGTAGGTTACCGCATGGATCTTGAAGGACTGGAGCGAATCTTTGCCGAGGAGCATCCGCGCATGATGATACTCTGCAATCCTCACAACCCTGTCGGTATCCAGTGGGATGAGGCTACTCTGAAAGAGTTGGCTCGCCTGGCGCGCAACTACAATGTGATTGTGATATCCGACGAAATCCACGGCGACCTGATGCTTGGCGGCATACGTCATATCCCGTTTGCGTCGGTGAGCGATGATGCCGCGGCTGTGTCTATTACTTTCGGTGCGCCTTCGAAGACCTTTAATATCCCGGGCCTCGGTAGCTCATGGATGGTGATACTCAATCCGGAGCTGCGCCGCGACTTCTATCACTGGATGGAGGTAAACGAATTTTCCGCACCTCTATTTACCGCCACCGAGGCTACAGAGGCCGCCTACAAGCATGGCGAGCCCTGGCTTGAGGAACTGCTGTCGTATCTTGAGGAGAATATCGAGACCACGGAGCGCTTCCTCGCTGAGAATGCTCCGGTGCTGCGAGTGGTGCGTCCGCAGGCATCGTTCCTGATATGGCTCGACTGCCGCGGGCTCAGCCCCGATCAGGAATGGATAGAGCAATTCTTCCTCAACAAAGCGCATCTGGCTCTCAATTCGGGTGCGATGTTTGGCACTCAGGGTCGCGGATTCATGCGCCTGAATATAGCCTGTCCCCGCACGCAGCTGCTCAAGGCGCTCGGTCAGTTGGCCGAGGCAGTGAAAGCCGAACAGGCATCACAGACGGCTCAATGACGGGCGTATGCGTCCCGATCAGGATTTTGTAGAAGGGCGGTACGATGAGTTCAACCGCAGTATGTTCGGTGGTCGGCTCCCCAAAGTGAGGATGCGTCTTGCTGAAGCACGTACATATTTAGGTAAATGTGTATATAAGGTGAGACCTCTGCCCGACGGTCGGCGCGAGGCCTATGATTTCGAGATTCGGGTAAGCACGCTTATGGATCTGCCTGAGCGCGTGGTGGAGGATACGATAGTCCACGAGATGATCCATTATTTCATTCTCGTCAACGGTCTGCAGGATACTTCATCACACGGACGTATATTCCGGGCCATTATGGCAAGCATCAACGACACCCACGGTCGCAATATTACAATAAGCCACAAGGCTGATGCCACTCAGCGTGAGTCCGCTGCGCCGGTACGTCGCCGCTGGCATGTGATCGCGGTGGTGGAACTGGCTGACCGTCGGCGTGTCGTGAAGGTGCTTCCACGAGTAGAACCCAAGGTAGTAGCTTATTATAAGTCGCTAAGGGGGATGAGTCAGGTGCGCGGCGTAGAGCTTTATCTCCACGACAATCCTTTTTTCGACCGCTTCCCTACATCCACATCGATGCGTATGGCGGAAGTCGACGCCGCGATACTCCACGGAGCGCTTGAGGGTGCCACCAGGCTCGGTGTGTCGGGCTCACGTCTTGTAAGGCTCTGAATCTTATTGCACAACCGGGGCAAATTGAGTAATTTTGCATCACATTCATAACTCTGACCCCGAATATGGAAAAATTCGTCATATATCAAATGGTGCCGCGTGTGGCTATGAACCGCACTCCCAATCCTCGCTCCAACGGCTCGATCGAAGAGAACGGTTGCGGTAAGTTGGCTGACATCAACGGTCACGTGCTACGCTCGATCCGTCGCCTCGGTGCCACTCATGTGTGGTATACAGGCGTGATAGAGCACGCCCACGCCACCGACTACACAGCCTATGGAATCGAACCGGCCGACAATCCCCACGTCGTTAAAGGCAAGGCAGGATCCCCCTATGCGATACGCGATTACTACGACATTGACCCGGATCTGGCTGTCGATCCGCGTCGCAGAATGGAAGAGTTCGAGGCTCTTGTGGAGCGTACTCACCGTGCCGGCATGAAAGTGCTGATCGATTTTGTGCCTAACCACGTGGCGCGGTGCTACACAACCGATGCGGCTCCTGCCGATGCTCCCGCTCCATTCGGCGCCGACGATGATACTAATGTATTCTTCTCTCCCACCAATGACTTCTATTATATGCCCGGCGAAGAGTTTGCCCCTTGTGATGTGGATCTCGGCTCGGGAGATGATGCCTACCGCGAATATCCGGCAAAGGCTTCGGGCAACGACTGCTTCACAGCCCATCCTTCACGCAACGACTGGTATGAGACCGTGAAACTCAACTATGGTATCGAGCCCCGATGGGGCGGTGGCTTCAACTGCCACTTCGATCCTGTGCCACCGCTGTGGTACAAGATGGTGCATATCCTCAAATATTGGGCGTCGAAAAATATCGACGGCTTCCGTTGCGATATGGTCCACATGGTACCGGTTGAGTTCTGGCACTGGGCTATCCCGCAGGTAAAGGCTGACTATCCGACGGTGATTTTTATAGCCGAGATCTATGAGCCGGCACTCTATCGTCCGTATATTGAGTATGGCGGATTTGATTATCTCTACGACAAGGTAGGCCTATACGATACGCTGCGCGCCATAGAGCAGGGTCATCAGTCGGCGGCGGCCATCACCGGTTGCTGGCAGAGCCTCGGCGGACAGGAGCAGCACATGCTCAACTTCCTCGAAAATCACGACGAACAGCGCTTTGCCTCACCTCAGTATGCCGGCGACGCTATGCGCGTAGTGCCATCGCTGGTAGTGAGCGCCACTCTTACCGCCGCTCCGATGATGATATATTTCGGTCAGGAACTCGGCGAGCCGGCTACAGAGGCAGAGGGCTTCAGCGGACTCGACGGCCGCACCACCATATTCGATTACTGGAGCCTGGAGCGGATGCGCCGCTGGCTTGGCGATGGTAAGTCACCCATGCCTTCCGACAACCGCCTCACCGCCGACGAGAAGCGCCTGCGCGGTATCTATTCCCGAGTGCTGAACCTCGCTATGGATGAACCGGCCCTGCGGCGCGGATCAATGTTCGACCTGATGTATGTCAACTATCATTCGGCCGGTCTCGACCCATGGCGACAGTACTTCTATCTGCGCCACGACAGCGAGTCGGGTCAGCTCATACTCGCGGGCGTGAACTTCGGTGATCGTCAGGTCGATGCCGAAGTGATGATACCCGCCCACGCCTTCGAATGCCTCGGGATAAGGCCCGGACGCTACAAATCCATTGACCTTCTTGGAGATAGCCGTTCGGCCGAAGTCGAGCTCGCTCCCGACGTCACCATCCGCGTCACCGTCCCGCCCCACGGCGCCACCCTCCTCAATTTCCGATAAAGAGTAATCGTATTGTACGACGCATCCGGAAAATATTCACAGAGATGAGCCACCGCCAAGGTGGCTCATCTCTATTTATTGAGCTTGCAAGGTTGAGGATTGGATTCTTTTGATTACCTTTGCAATTGTGCCGAAGAATGGTCTTTGGCCGATGTCGTAATTCGTTAAATCAATAAATCTATTTATGCAAGCAATAATCCTTGCCGCAGGAATGGGGCGCCGACTGGGTGAGTTTACCGCCGACAATACTAAATGTATGCTTGAGGTGAATGGTGTCCGTTTGATCGACAGGATGCTACGTCAACTCGGTACGCTCAACCTCTCGAGGATTGTTGTGGTAATCGGTTACGAGGGTCAAAAGTTGAAGGACTATCTGCTGGCAAATTATCCGACGGCGCCAATTGAGTTTGTGGAGAATGCCGTCTACGACAAGACAAACAATATCTATTCTCTTTGGCTTGCACGTGATTATATGGCCGAGGAGGAGACGCTGCTGCTCGAATCGGATCTGATTTTCGAGGATTCGGTGCTTGAGGCGGCGCTCAAAAGTGAATACATAGATTGTGCGCTCATATCGAAGTACGAGACGTGGATGGACGGCACGATGGTGCGCATCGACGACGACAACAATATCGTGAATTTCATCCCCAAAAAGGCGTTTAAGTACAGTGACACAGACTATTATTATAAGACGGTCAACATATATAAGTTCTCAAGGGAATTTATTGTAAATCACTATCTGCCTTTCCTTGAGGCATATATCTGCGTGCTTGGGGAGAATGAGTATTACGAGCAGGTGCTTCGCGTGATTACCCTTATCGACGCAACGGGTATCAAGGCTCTGCCGATTACGGGCAAGCATTGGTATGAGATCGACGATGTGCAGGATTTGCGTATCGCCGAGGCCATCTTTGCCGAGCCGGAGCAAAGGCTGAAGAAGATTCAGCAATCGTATGGCGGATACTGGCGTTATCCCGGGTTGCTTGATTTTTGCTATCTGGTGAATCCATATTTCCCCCGACAAAGGATGATTGAAGAGATGAAGGCCAACTTTGAGCCTCTGCTTCGCGACTATCCGTCGGGTATGGGGGTGAATTCGTTGCTGGCGGCCAAATATTTCTCGCTCCGCCATGATTATGTAGTGGTGGGTAATGGCGCCGCCGAACTTATAAAGAGCCTGATGGGATACGTTTCCAGTAAAGTAGGGGTGACATATCCGACATTTGAAGAGTACCCTAATCGCCTGCCTGCCGATCGAATCGTTGCATTTCACCCGTCAAACGATGACTTTTCCTATACGGCCGACGATCTGATAGAATACTATTCCGCCAACCCGGTAGAGAATCTGCTCCTTGTGAATCCCGACAATCCGTCCGGCAACTTAATAGACCGCGCCGGATTGGAGCGACTTGCCGAATGGGCGGAAGCGAATAATGTACGCCTGATTGTAGATGAGTCGTTTGTCGACTTTGCCGATAATGCGGTCGATGTGACTCTGCTACATAATGAAATTTTGGAGACGCATCCTTCGATGTGTGTGATGAAGTCGATATCAAAAAGTTACGGTGTGCCCGGACTCCGCCTCGGAGTATTGGCATCGGCCGATAAGGCGCTGATAGACTATATGCGCAAGGATGTAGGTATATGGAATATCAATTCATTTGCCGAATTTTATCTCCAGATATATGGTAAATATGAAAAGGACTATGCTGATTCGTGCGAAAAGTTCCGTGAAGAGCGCGACATCTTCCGCGAAGAACTGGACGCGATATCATTTTTGCGTGTGATCCCTTCGCAAGCCAATTACTTCCTATGCGAAATTACAGGTAAATATACCTCTTATCAACTTACGCTGAGGTTACTTACCGACTACAATATATTTATAAAGGACTGCTCGGCAAAGAAGGGCTTCCCGACAGATAAACAATACGTGCGTATAGCCATACGCGACCGTGCAGACAACCACAAATTGTATGAAGTCTTATCCAAGCTATAATAATTGATCCATGAATATAATTGACACCAGAGAGATAGAATCTCTCCATATATCGCCCTCTATGTGCGTGAAGTGGGCAGATGAAGGCCTGAGGCTGAAAAAACGTAGCATTATGCCACCAAAGACGGCAATACATATGCCGGGCTGCCTGGATTTCTTTATGACTATGCCCTGCCTGCTTCCTCCCGAGTATGGGCGATTCGGATGTAAAAACGCATCACGATTCAGTTGTTCGCATCCCTCTGTCAAAAGTTATATGATGCTATGCGATAGCAATAATGGTGATTTTTTGTCGCTGATTAACTGTGATTGGATTACATCATGGAGAACTGGTGCCACGGCCGCTCTCGCTATACTAACTTTCCGCAAATCAGATGCTCACATATATTCTTTTATGGGACTTGGCCGTGCGGGGAAAGCGGCATTGGAGTGTTTTTTGGATGTTACCCGCGACGAGGTCAAAACTATTAGGCTCTTACGTTATAAAAATCACGCAGAGGAAACAATCAATGATGTGGCTTCTCGCTATGATAATGTTAAATTTGAGATTTGTGACACGATTACGGAATTAGTAGTTGGAGCTGATGTGGTAGTTTCAGCCATTACTCAGGCTCCCAGCCTATTGGTCGAAGATGTGACACTATTCAAATCAGGCATCTTGTTAGTGCCTATTCATACCCGAGGTTTTCAGAACTGCGATAAGATTTTCGACAAGATTTTTGGTGATGACACCGGCCAGATATCGGGTTTCAAATTTTTCAATGAGTTTAGAAGTTTTGAAGAATTTAGCAATGTGCTGACTGGAGATGCAAAGGGGCGCGAAAATGATGAAGAACGTATTATTGCCTACAACATTGGTCTCGGACTTCACGACGTATATTTTGCCTATAAAATAGAAAGTCTTATGAGTCAGCGGATTACCCCCCCCCTCATCGCAGCCCGCCCCCGCTCGTAGTCGGATATGCCAAACAAAACAACTTACGGAATTATGGGCAAA
>CAMWUX010000064.1 GCA_947177605.1 uncultured Porphyromonadaceae bacterium | reverse complement strand
CATTGCCATAGTCTCAAACAATGAAAGTATTCAAGCGCAAGATATACTCCAAAATGCTGGACTGGAAAGAGTCGCGCGACGGCTCCACTGCCCTGCTTATAAAAGGAGCGCGGCGTGTAGGCAAATCAACCATAGCCGAGGAGTTTGCCCGAAACGAATATGAAAGTTATATCATAGTTGATTTTGCTGATGCCCCGGCAGCCTTATGGGAAGCAGTCGAAAACATTTCGGACCGGGATTACTTCTTCATGCAACTCCAATTTATCTACGGAGTCCGTCTAAAAGAACGCAAATCAGTAATTATCTTCGACGAGATTCAAAAATGTCCAAAAGTCAGACAAGCCATCAAATATCTTGTCAAGGATCATCGGTATGATTATATCGAAACCGGTTCTTTGCTTTCTATCAAGAAGAACACCACTGGAATAGTAATTCCGAGTGAAGAGACGCGCCTCACCATGTACCCTATGGATTATGAGGAATTTGAATGGGCCTTAGGCAATGTCGGCGCAATACCTCTGATGAAGCAGATGTTCGAGACTCGCAAGCCATTCGGTGATGCCGTAACTCGCGACCTGCTCCGCAAATTCCGGTTATATATGCTTGTGGGCGGTATGCCTCAAGCCGTTGAAACATATCTCGGCAACAATAATCTCGTAGAGGTTGACACAAAAAAGCGCGAGATAATCGAATTGTATCTCGACGATTTCGAAAAAATTGATCCGACAGGTAAAGCTGCCCGTCTCTTCAAGTACATTCCGGCGCAACTGACGACAAGCGCATCCCGATTCCAAGCCCGGAGTATAATAGGATATAGCATCGAAGAAGATAAAACAGCTGAGTTACTTAAGGATTTGGAAGATAGCCTCACGGTGAATATCTCACATCACGCCAACGATCCTAACGTCGGGCTCGCCCTACATGCTGATTATAAGCGATATAAAATGTATGTAGGAGATACCGGCCTATTCATCACGCTAGCCTTTTGGGATCATAGTGTCTCAGATAATATAATCTACCAAAAGCTATTGTCTGACAAACTGTCGGCCGACCTTGGATATGTGTATGAGAATATCGTTGCACAAATGTTGACCGCAAACGGTCACCAACTCTACTATTACACATGGCCTACCGAAAGCGGCAAACACAATTACGAGATCGACTTCCTCCTTACCGAAGGCAATAAAATATGTCCCGTAGAAGTCAAATCCTCGGGCTACAAAACCCACGCTTCGCTTGATGCATTCAAAGCCAAATTCTCCGACCGAATCCTACGCAACTACCTTATCTACACCAAAGACATTCGAAAAGAAGGTGATATAACTCTTCTTCCGGCTTTCCTCGGGATATTCCTATAGCACTAACGGCGAGGATAGCGGGCCGGGTAGTCGCAGGCGATGCGACCCTGAAGGATTTTGGCGAGCTTGCCTTTCATAAGCTGCTTGCGTATCGGCGAAGCATGGTCGATATACAGCTTGCCTTCGAGATGATCGCACTCGTGCTGCACGATACGCGCCAGATATCCCGATATCTCTTCGGTGTGAGGATTAAAATCCTCGTCGACCCACGACAGGCGGATATGCTCCACGCGTGGTACATTCTCCGACATCCCGGGCAGGCTCAGGCAGCCTTCCGAGCGAGTTATCATATCTCCATCGAGTATCTCTATCTCCGGATTGATGAGCGTGAGTATGCGACCTGCACATTCGGGGAAACTGTCGGCCACGGGAGACGCGTCGATCACCACAAGGCGAATCGAGCGGCCAATCTGCGGAGCAGCAAGCCCCACGCCCTCACTATTGTACATCGTCTGATACATATCTGCCACGAGCTGCTTGAGCTCGGGATATTCGGGAGTGAGAGGTTCGGCCTGCTTGCGCAGCACCTGGTTGCCGTAGAGATAGATGGGAAGATTCATTGGAGTGTCTGGTAAAATTTGCTTTGCAGAAAGTCGTTGAGTATTATAGTGGCTGCCATCCGGTCCACGGCCTCGCGGTTGCGGCGCTGCGAGCGCGTCATACCGCTGTCGATCATCGATCGGTGTGCTATGGTGGATGTGAAGCGTTCGTCGAAGAAGTAGATCGGCATACCGGGGAGTTCCTTTCGGATACGCCCTACAGCCGGCTCTATATATCGCATCGAGTCCGACGGTCGCCCGGCCATATCAGTCGGCTTTCCTATTATAATATAGTCGACGGGATTCTCCGCCGTGTATCGTTTGAGATAATCGATGAGCGTGGGAGTAGCCACGGTTTCGAGCGCTGTAGCCACGATCCTGAGCGGATCGGTGACGGCGAGCCCGCAACGGCGGCGTCCGTAATCGATGGCCAGCAGTCGGCCCATCAGTCGTCGAAGCTCATCTCGTCGAAGCCCTCGGCATCGAATTCGTCGGCGTTAAACTCCTCGGAGCCGTAGAAGTCCTCGTCGATATCAGGCGCAGCCACAGCCTTGGTATCGATCTTCGCCTCAAATTCGTCGAGATCGACAAACTGCTCGGGAGCCTTGCCCATAGCCAGAGAGCATACCGGATCCTGAAGCGTGCGACCCGGCTCAGCCTTCTTGAGCTCCATGAAGAAACTGCGGTCGGTAAGATAATCGAACACGAATATCATACGCTGACCTTCATCCTCGATAAAGTCGGAGATAATGGTGTCGTCCATCAGATATACATCCTCCGACGTATCGGAGCCCATATCTTCAAGAGTGATTTCCTTACCTTTCTCCCATCCGTCGTCGCAGATAAAGAAAGAGTTCATCTGCGATTTGTCGTAGCCTACCGACTCGCAGATAGCGTTGCGCAGAGTGAGGAAGTTGGCATCGGCGTCGATATCTATTTCGCGGCGGAAATTGTCGACTTCGTCAGATACTAAGCGAAATTTGTATACCATATAAATAATGTGTGGGAAAGCGTGGTTGTAATTATTTTGTTGCGAATTTAGCAAATTGCTTTCTAAACATAACAAAATATTCTGCGATTTTTTTCTTTAATATTCTATTTAGTTCGTTACCTTTGTCAATGCCATGAGATACGTCGAATTGCCATACTCCTCCCAAGTGCGCGAGTTGCCCTTCTATCTTGCTATGGAAGAGTATCTCGCCGCAGGCACTTTGGCCGATGGAAGCGCCATCAGCTCCGATTGCTTCTTCATGTGGCAGGTGGAGCCTACCGTCATCTTCGGGCGCAATCAGGATGCATATGCCGAAGTCGACATGGAGTATTGCCGCGCCCACGGCATCCGCTTCTACCGCCGCAAAAGCGGAGGAGGCTGCGTGTATGCCGATATGGACAATGTGATGATGAGCTACATCACGCATACCTCAACACCTGTGGCCGACACATTCTCCCGCTACACCTCCATGGTAGCCGAAGCGCTGCGTAGCCTCGGACTGGATGCCACCGCCTCGGGACGCAATGACATCGAAGTGGCAGGAATGAAAGTTTCCGGCAATGCATTCTACCATACCACGCGGGCTTCAATAGTCCACGGCACTATGCTCATCGACACCGATATGGCTCACATGGCACGCGCCATCACTCCTTCCCGAGCAAAGCTCAGGGCCAACGGCGTGGCATCCGTACCCTCCCGCATCACCACCCTCCGCCGACATACCGACATCACCATACCGCGCTTCCTGTCCTACATGAAGCGGACGCTCTGCAAGGGCCCGACGCTACTACTCAGTGAAGCCGATATAATAGAGATCGAGCGCATCGCCCGCTCCTATTATTCCGACGACTGGATATTCGGCAGGCGCAGTCAGCGTCCGTCAGTAGAGCGACGAAGCCGGATCGAAGGTGCCGGACAGTTTCATGTTCAACTCAATATAGATACCGACAACCGCATCGAATATGTCAATCTAGGCGGCGACTTCTTTCTTCTCGCCGATCTGGACTCGATGCTACTCCGCCCTCTTGCCGGAGTGGATTATTCCCGCGACGCCATCGGCTCGGCTCTCGAAGGAGTGGATACGGCCGGGGTGATACGCGGATTGCAGACCAACGATTTTATCAACCTTATAATACCTTGATTATGCCCGAACTAAAAACCACACCCCTCCATAGCCGCCACGTGGCCGCAGGAGCATTGATGAGCCCCTTCGCAGGCTTCGATATGCCCATCCAGTACAGCTCGATCGAAGAAGAGCACAAAGCCGTGCGCACCGCCTGCGGCGTGTTCGACGTAAGCCACATGGGTGAAGTCAACGTCTCCGGCCCCGCTGCCGAAGCCTTTGTCAACTATATTTTCAGCAACGACATCACCGGCGCCCCCATAGGCCAGGTATTCTACGGCATGATGCTCAACGGCTCCGGCGGAGTGGTCGACGACCTGCTCGTCTACAAGCGCGCCGACGATTCCTTCCTTCTGGTCATCAACGCCTCCAATATTGCCAAGGATGTGGCGTGGATCGAAAGCCACGCCGATGGCTTCGATGTGGAGATCGACAATCTTTCCGACCAACTCGCCGAGATTGCCCTCCAGGGTCCCGAAAGCGAGAGGGTGATGAGCGAAGTGCTCGGCATCAACGTGGCCGATCTGAAATTCTATACCTTCCGTGAGGAATTGCTCGACGGCCGCCATATCCTCGTGAGCCGCACAGGCTACACCGGTGAGGACGGATTCGAGATCTACGGACCCGCCGATGCCATAGCCTCCTATTGGGACGCGCTCATGGAATCCGGCCGCGTCAAGCCCTGCGGTCTCGGATGCCGCGATACCCTCCGTTTCGAAGTCGGCCTGCCGCTCTACGGCAACGAACTCACCGATGAAATCACCCCCGTAGAGGCTTGTCTGAGTATGTTTGTCAAGACCGACAAGCCCGACTTCATCGGCCGTCAGGCCATCGTCGACCAGAAGACCGCCGGCCCGGCACGCAAACTCGTCGGCCTGCGCATGGAAGGTCGCGCCATTCCGCGCCACGGCTACGAAGTGACCGACACCGAGGGCAACGTCATCGGCGTTGTCACCACCGGCTACCGTGGCATATCCCTCGACGAGAGTATCGCCGCTGCGCTCGTAGCCACCGAACTTACGGCCAAGGACACCCGCGTGATGGTGCGTATCCGCAACAAGGTGTGGCCGGCCACCGTCACATCGCGAAAGTTCTACAACAAGAGTTACAAGAAATAATAATATCAACACTATAAACCGAATCATTATGAGCAAACTGTATTATTCCGCCACACATGAGTACGCCAACGTAGAGGGCAACATCGCATTCGTAGGTATCACCGACTACGCACAGCATCAGTTGGGCAACGTAGTCTATGTAGATATGCCGGAGGAGGGCGACGAAGTGACCGCCGGAGAGGAATTCGGCGCCGTGGAAAGCGTGAAAGCTGCCTCCGACCTCATCTCCCCGGTGACCGGTACAGTACTCGAAGTCAACGAAGCGCTTGAGGAGAATCCCCGCCTCGTCAACGAAGATCCCATGGCTAACTGGATCATCAAGGTCGAGATCACCGATCCCGCATCGCTCGAACAGTTGATGGACAAAGAGGCTTACGATAAAATGATTGCCGAATAAGCCCGCTCCCCTGCCATGCCCCACCATTATTTTCCGCATACCCCCGAGGATGTGGCCGAAATGCTGCGCCGCTGCGGCGTCGGTTCGCTTGCCGACCTATACGCCGACGTGCCCGAGGAGCTGCGTATGACCAAGGACTACTGTCTCCCCGAGCCGAAAAGCGAACCGGAGATACGCGAATACTTCAAGCACCTCGCTTCGGCCAACAAGCAGCTGACCTGCTTCGCCGGCGCCGGCTACTACAACCACTACACTCCTGCCGTGATCTCACACATCACCGGCCGATCTGAATTTCTCACGGCCTACACCCCCTACCAACCAGAGATATCGCAGGGCACACTGCAATACATCTTTGAATATCAGTCGATGATGGCCGAACTTACCGGGATGGATGTGAGCAACGCATCGATGTACGACGGCGCCACAGCCACAGCCGAAGCCGTGATGATGGCCGTAGCAGCTGCGCGCAAGCGCAATCGCGTGCTCGTATCGGCCACGCTCAATCCCGCCGTCAGAAAAGTAGTCGATACCTATGCCCGCTATCATGGCGTCCGCATCGACACCATTCCCGCCTGCGAGGGCGTCACCTCCCTGTCCGACCTCGAAAGGATGCTCGCCGATGGCGATGTGGCAGGCGTAGTGCTCGCAGAGCCCAATTTCTACGGTATCGTGGAAGACTGGACCGACGTGGCCGAAATGTGCCACAAGGCCAAGGCTCTACTGATCGTTAATGCCATACCTTCCGACCTTGCCATGTTGCGCTCTCCCGGCGAGTGGGGTGCCGATATTGCCGTAGGCGACGCCCAGTCGCTCGGCATGCCGCTCTGCAGCGGTGGCCCTTACCTCGGCTATATATGCACCACCAAAGCGCTGATACGCAAGCTGCCCGGCCGCATCGTGGGCGCCACCACCGATGCCGACGGACGACGCACTTTCGTACTCACCCTTCAGGCTCGCGAACAGCATATCCGCCGCGACAAGGCCACATCCAATATCTGCTCCAATCAGGGACTGATGGCTCTCCATACTGCCATATATCTCTCCGTCCTCGGTCCCAAAGGGCTACGCGAAGTGTGCGGTAAGAGTTATGCCGGAGCACACGAACTGGCCTCCCGCCTCGAAGCCACCGGTCGTATGAAGCTCGCATATCCGGCGCAACCATTCTTCAATGAATTCCTGATGCATACCGACTTCCCCGTTGACGAACTGATAGCCCAAGGCGTGGCCATGGGTCTGCTCCCCGGCGTGAAAGTGGCCGACGATGCTATACTCATCGCCGTGACCGAACTCAACACATCGGCTCAGATGGATACCTTTGTCGAACTCGTAAACCGCTTACCGAAATGAACAGTACATACTACGGCCGACTGATATTCGAGCTCTCGAAGGAGGGCCGTCGAGGATGCTCGCT
>CAMWUX010000063.1 GCA_947177605.1 uncultured Porphyromonadaceae bacterium | reverse complement strand
CGGCTACAAGAGCGACGGTATCATCCCCATGAACGAATTCCGCTACAACCCCGACCTTAAGGTTGGCGACACCGTAGAGGTATTCATCGAAAACCAGGAGGACAAGAAGGGTCAGCTGATCCTCTCCCACCGCAAAGCCCGTGCAGCCCGCTCCTGGGATCGCGTCAACGAGGCTCTGGAAAAAGACGAAGTTATCAAAGGTTACATCAAGTGCCGCACTAAGGGCGGCATGATCGTGGATGTATTCGGCATCGAAGCGTTCCTCCCCGGCTCGCAGATCGATGTACGCCCCATCCGCGACTATGATATGTTTGTAGGCAAGACCATGGAATTCAAGGTTGTGAAGATCAATCAGGAATTCAAGAACGTAGTGGTAAGCCACAAAGCACTCATCGAAGCCGAACTCGAGCAGCAGAAGCGCGAAATCATCGCCAAGCTCGAAAAGGGTCAGATCCTCGAGGGTACTGTCAAGAACATCACCTCCTACGGTGTGTTTATCGACCTCGGCGGCGTAGACGGCCTTATCCACATCACCGACCTCTCCTGGGGCCGCGTAAGCCATCCGCAGGAAGTGGTAGAGCTCGACCAGAAGCTCAATGTGGTAATCCTCGACTTCGACGACGAAAAGAAGCGTATCGCACTCGGTCTCAAGCAGCTCATGCCTCATCCCTGGGAAGCTCTCGACAGCGAGCTCAAGGTTGGCGACAAGGTTAAGGGCCGCGTAGTAGTGATGGCCGACTACGGCGCATTCATCGAAATCGCTCCCGGCGTAGAGGGTCTTATCCACGTAAGCGAAATGTCGTGGAGCCAGCATCTGCGTTCGGCTCAGGACTTCCTCAAGGTAGGCGACGAGGTAGAAGCCGTAGTGCTCACCCTCGACCGCGACGAGCGCAAGATGAGCCTCGGTCTCAAGCAGCTCAAGAACGATCCCTGGGAAGATATCGAAACCAAATATCCCGTGGGCAGCAAGCACACCGCCAAGGTGCGCAACTTCACCAACTTCGGCGTATTCGTAGAGATCGAAGAGGGTGTAGACGGTCTGATCCACATCTCCGACCTCTCATGGGTTAAGAAGATCAAGCACCCCGGTGAATTCACCAAGATCGGTGCTCCCATCGAAGTGCAGGTGCTCGAAATCGACAAGGACAACCGTCGTCTGAGCCTCGGCCACAAGCAGCTCGAAGAGAATCCCTGGGATGTATTCGAGACTATCTTCACTCAGGGCTCCGTACACGAAGGCACCATCATCGAGATGGTAGAGAAGGGTGCCGTGATCGCACTTCCCTACGGTGTGGAAGGCTTCGCTACTCCCAAGCATCTCGTGAAGGAAGATGGCACACAGGCCAAGCTCGACGAGAAGCTCAACTTCAAGGTGATCGAATTCAACAAGGATAGCAAGCGCATCATCCTCTCCCACAGCCGTATCTTCGAAGATGAGGCTAAGGCAGAGCGCAACGAGGCCCGTAAGGCCAAGCGTGCAGCCGCCGCTACCAAGCGTGCTGAAGAGACTCCGATGCTCAACCAGCCTATCGAAAAGACTACCTTCGGCGACCTCGAGGCACTCGCAGCTCTCAAGGAGAAACTCTCCGAAGGCAAGTAATCACAGGAAAAGAACCCAAATTCCCATCCACTAATATCCGAGGGTGCGACCGTGAGGCCGTGCCCTCCTTCTTTTCATTAATAAGTGAGTGTCAAATTTTCATAAATGCGCAATAATGGGTATATTGCGGCGTTTTTCAGAATATGAATCCGATACGTATTTTCCGCAATATATTATGCGCTGCCGCGGCTCTGACGGCGGTCGGCGTCTCCCTGACATCGTGTATTGAAGATGATGTGACGCTGTCGCCTGCCGATCAGCCCGTTTTCTCAGCCGATACGCTCGACGTGGGCAGGATATTTATGGATGAGCCGTCGCAGACTCACGCTATAAAAGCTTACAATCACTCCGACAAGGTGATGCGCATCAGCCGCATCGGTTTTCAATCCGGGTCGGAAGGGTGTTTCCGCATCAATGTCGACGGCTTTTCCGGTAAGGATTTCCGCGATGTGGATATCCGCCCGAATGATTCGATATTCATACTTGTAAGCGCTACGGTGCCGAGGGTGTTGTCGGCTTCGTCGGTGGAGGACAAACTTGAGTTTGAGACCAACGGTGTGACACGCTCCGTGGTGCTTAAGGCTACGGGTGTTGACGCAGTGACGCTCACGGATCCGGTGATCGACAGCGATACGCGCTGGGACGCCGAAAAACCTGTCCGCATATATGGCGAACTTACTGTGGCTCCGGGCGTCAGCCTGACGCTCGGCGAGGGTCTTACTGTGTATATGCACGATAAGGCTTCGATCGAGGTGCATGGCTCTCTGCGCAGCGAGGGCACTGCTGATGCTCCTGTAGTGATCCGCGGCGACCGTAGCGGCACGGTGATCACCGGCATTACGTTTGATTTGATGTCGCGCCAGTGGGCGGGAATGACGATTCATCCCGATGCTTCGCCATGTGAGCTTTGCTTCACGGAGATCCGTAATACGGAATATGGCGTATTTGTCGACGGACCTACGGCGACCGACGTACCGCAGCTCACGCTGATAGGTTGCCGTCTGCGCAACAGTCGCGACAATGTGCTCGCCGCCTACCATACGTCGGTGCGCGCCGTGTCGACCGAGTTTGCCGAATCGGGTGCCAGCCCTGTGTGGGTGATCGGCGGTGAGGCTCTTTTCGATCATTGCACTTTCTCCAACTATTATCTCTTCTCTGCTATCACGGGTCCGCTGCTGCAGGTGAGTCACTGCACAGATGATAATCTCGATGCCGAGCAGCCGGGGCTGCCGCGCGCTAAGGTGCGGGTGACCAACTCGGTGCTCTACGGCATGTCGGCCGATATGTCGCCGACGTCGCTCGACGGAACGGATGTGTACGTGCATCGCTGTCTGCTTCGCAGCCCCGGTAGCGACGACGAGCACTTCACTGATATAATATGGGGCGGCAATCCGCTCTTCCGGACGCAGCGCGAGGAGTATTACTTCGACTATCGCCTCGGCGCCGATTCGCCCGCGCTTGGGGCTTCCGATCCCGCGACTACCGCAGTCGATCTCCCCGTGACAGACTTCTACGGAGCCGTACGCCCGGCCCAACCGGCGATCGGCGCCTATGAGATATTCACCGAATAACCAAAAAATCAAATATATAATATCCATGGACCATCTAAAGAACATTGCTTCCCGCTTCGCTACCGACGCACCGATAGAATCGATCCGTCCGCTTGGCGCGGGTCTGATCAACGACACTTATCTGGCCGCTACGGCCGAGGGCGCTCCCGATTATGTGCTGCAGCGCATCAATACCAATATCTTTACCGACCCTGCCGGACTGCAGGGCAATATCGTGGCTGTGACCCGACATCTGGCCTCGAAGCTCCCGGCCGACGCTGATCCATCGCGCCGTGTGCTCACTCCGGTGGCTCTGAAGGATGATCCCGAGCTGACTTATTTCGTGGACGACAACGGCGAGACCTGGCGTATGACCCGCTTTATCTCCGATGCCTATACCTTCGATACGGTGAATCCCCACTATGCCCGTCATGCCGGCCGTGCTTTCGGCGAATTTGAGGCGCAACTTACCGATATCAAGGAGGAGCTGGTGGAGACGATACCGAATTTCCACAATATGGAATTCCGCCTCGAGCAGCTGCGCGAGGCTATTGCCGCTGATGCGGTCGGACGCCTTGAGCCGACGCGCGAGATAGCCGACAAGCTTCTGGACGCCGCTGAGAGAATGACCGCCGCCGAGCGTCTGCACCGCGAGGGTCGTCTGCCCAAGCGCATCTGCCATTGCGATACGAAGGTCAACAATATGCTCTTCGATGCCGACGGCCGGGTGCTCTGCGTGATCGACCTCGATACGGTGATGCCCTCCTTCGTATTCTCCGATTTCGGCGACTTCCTGCGCACGGCAGCCAATACCGGCGCCGAAGATGCGTCCGACCTTTCGAGTGTGAACTTCGACCTCGACATATTCCGCGCCTTCGCTGAGGGATATATCGAGAGTGCGGGTAAATTCTTGACTGCAACCGAGCGTGAGATGCTGCCATTCGCTGCCACACTCTTCCCGTATATGCAGGCAGTACGCTTCTATACCGACTATCTCAACGGCGACACATATTATAAGATAAACGGCCCCGAACACAACCTGACGCGCACTCTGGCACAGATGTGCCTATGGGAAGATGCGGAGGCAAAGCTGCCGCAGATGCGGGAGATTATTGCATCGTGCTGATACTCCCTCGATAAAAATTCGGAGATTTCAAAAGAAAATACTATATTTGCAGGCTGAAACCTTGGCTTAATGCCGAGGCAGCCCCGTTGAATGCAAATATATTTATAAACTATAATATCATTTAATCACCCCATGCAAAAAGGAAAATTAGGAAGTGTAGTGGCCGGAGTGCTTGCCATCTTCTTGGTAATCATCTGCATGTTCTACCTGTCGTTCTCGCTGGTCAACAGCCGATTCGAGAAGAAGGCCGAACAGTATGCCACCGAAACCTCCGCAGCCGGCGTCGTAGAATACAAGGACGCCTACAAGCACTTTATTGATTCCGTATCAAATGAGAAAGTATGGCTTGGCTATACCTACCGTCAGGTAGAGAAGCTGAGCATCGGCCTTGGTCTTGACCTCAAGGGCGGTATGAACGTGACGCTGCAGCTGTCGGTACCCGACATCCTGCGCTCGATCGCCGGCGAAAAAGCCGACGCCCGCTTCAATGAAGTGATAGCCCGTGCCGACTCAGTAGTGGCTCAGACGAAGACCAACGACTACGTGGCCGTATTCTACGACCAGAGCCAGCAGGTAACACCCAAACTCGACCTCGCAGCCATCTACAGCGAGTATGTGAAGCCCGGCGACAGCCGCTCGGCCACCATCTCCGCCCTTCAGGCACAGGTGAAGTCGGCCGTCAGCGCATCGGCCAACGTGCTCCGTCAGCGTATCGACCAGTTTGGTGTGGTATCGCCTAACATCCAGGAGCTTGAAAACGACGGTCAGATCCTCCTCGAACTTCCCGGCGTTACCGACCACGAGCGTATGGAAGAGCTCCTCAAGGCATCGGCCAACCTCGAATTCTATATCGAGCGCGACGTGAAGGACTATCTGCCTAATCTCAGCGCTCTCAACAACAAGACCCAGCTCTACAGCCACTTCGTACAGACTCTGCCCAGCGGAGCTGTGCTCGGTATCGCTGCCAAGCATGAGATGGCCGCTATCGACTCGATACTCGACGACGCTATCAATACCCATCAGCTTCCCGACAACGTGCACTTCGCATGGGGCGTGAAGCCCGTGACCAAAGAGGGCGGCGCTGAATTCTATGAGCTCTACAGCCTCAAGACCGATGCCGGTGAACCCGTGCTGTCGGGCGACGTGGTGAAGGATGCCTCGATGGAATATGACAATGATCACGGCCAGGGTATCTACGTGAACATGACCATGACCGGCGAAGCCGGCGGCCAGTGGGCTTCGATCACCGGCAACAATATCCACAAGCGTGTGGCTATCGTGCTCGACGACCGCGTGTACTCCGCTCCTACCGTACAGGGCCAGATCACCGGCGGCCGCTCGCAGATCACCGGCAATTTCACTCCCGAAGAGGCTCAGGACTTGGCCAACGTGCTCAAGTCGGGTAAGATGACCGGCGGTGTGAAGATCGTAAGCTCTACGAAGATCGGTCCGTCGCTCGGCCAGCAGGCTATCAAGGACGGTATGCTTTCGTTCGTGTTCGCACTGGTGCTCCTGATGATCTTCATGTGTGCCTTCTACGGTCTGATCCCCGGCCTGATCGCCAACCTCGGTCTGGTATTCAATATCTTCTTTACGTTCGGTATTCTCGCCTCGTTCCAGGCAGTGCTCACACTGTCAGGTATCGCCGGTGTGGTACTCGCACTGGGTATGGCCGTTGACGCCAACGTGCTTATCTTCGAGCGCGCCAAGGAGGAGCTTCGCGCAGGCAAGAACCTCCGCACAGCTATCGCCGACGGTTACTCCAACGCCTTCTCGGCTATCTTCGACTCCAACCTCACTTCGGTAATCACCGGTGTGATCCTCCTTATCTTCGGTACCGGCCCGATCAAGGGCTTCGCAACAACCCTTATCATCGGTATCGTCTGCTCGTTCTTCACCGCAGTGTTCCTGACCCGTCTGGTGTTCATGGCATTCCAGAAGACCAAAGCATTCAGCACCATTACCTTCTCTACCGGTATCTCCCGCAAGATGTTTACCAACACTCACATCAACTTCCTTGGCAAGCGCAAGGTGGCCTTCGGTGTGGTACTGGTACTCATCGCTATATTTGTGGTATCGCTCTGCACCAAGCACCTCAACCCCGGTATCGACTTCTCTGGCGGCCGCAACTACGTGGTGCAGTTCGATAAGGCTCAGGTACCCTCCGAAATGGCCGAGGACCTGGCTCCATTATTTGACGGCAACAAGCCTACCGTAATCACCATCGACGAGCCCTCGAAGGTGCGTATCTCCACCAATTATATGATCGACGACGAGACTCAGAATGTAGACTCTCTGATTATGGTGAAACTCTACGAGGCATTCTCTGTGGAAGGCAAGCCTTACTCGATCGGCAATATGGACTACAAGGACTTCTCGGCATCCAACGAGAGCATGGGTATCATCTCGGCTCAGAAGGTGGGTCCGACCGTGGCCAACGATATGCGTACCGACGCTTACATCGCTGTGGGCCTCTCGCTGTTGGCCATGTTCCTCTACATCCTGTTCCGCTTCCGCAATATCGCCTTCTCCGTGGGCGCTCTTGCAGCCGTAGCATTCACCGCCTTCTCGATCGTAGGTTTCTACTCGATCTTCTGGGGTGTGTTCCCCTTCGCGATGGAAATCGACCAGTCGTTTATCGCGGCTATCCTTACGGTGATCGGTTATCAGATCAACGATACCGCGGTAGTATTCGAC
>CAMWUX010000062.1 GCA_947177605.1 uncultured Porphyromonadaceae bacterium | reverse complement strand
ATATATGCCCTGATAGAATTTTTTACGGGCGTCTGGAGCCAGAGGGGTGTCGGTGGGGAAATTACAGCCGCCGGCCATGATCAGATCGCTGCCGACCAGAGTGGCGAAGGGTGCCGACACGCCATATTCCATACCGGCTTCGATCTCGGGAGAGCCTTCGACGCGGAGCTTGAAGGTAGACAGAGGCAGCGAGTCGGGGGTGTTGATCACATTGGCGCGGGTATAGGGCTGCCAGCCATACCTCACGAATTGCGGATGCTTGATATCGGGATTCATAAGCATGATGGTGTTTTTGGTTATGGTCGCCGTGGCCGGAGCGTAAAGTCCGTCGATGGCGGCTATTTCAAAAGTACGCGGAGCGAGCCCGTCGGCAGTGGCGAGGCTTACCCCTGCGGGGAATGTAAGAACGATCCTGTCGCCCGCTACCCGAGCCTCTGGAGCACCGCCGAATAGTGGAGCCTCGTCGGGCCGACGCAGAGCCTGAAGCGCCAGACGCCGACCGATAGGCCGCTTGTGGCGCGGGTGTACGTCGAGCGAGTCGCCGAGGTCAGAGCTCACGGTGAGCGTCACTCCTTCCAGTCGGTCAGCCAGTCGGCGCTGGGCGTCGCGGAATTCCGGCCACGAGGAGCGGTCGATCGACGATAGCTGGACGGTGTGTATCGGCATCACGGGATTGCCCAACGCCTCGCGCCAGCTCGATACGAACATCGGAAAGAGCCGCTCGAAAAGCATCGTGTTGTGGGCATTGCTCTCACCCTGATACCATATTACACCGCTCACGTCGAAGCCTTCGAGCGGACGGATACCGGCCGAATAGAGATAAGTCGGTTCGTAGGGATGGCGGTGGTTGCCTTCGGCCGACGTATTCTCATTGGCGCGCTGTTGTGCCCAGGGCTGCAGATAGTCGTTGGTGCGCCAGTTGACCAGTATCTCGGGCATACCGGCTTCGAGAGTGGTGATGTCGATCCACGATTCGAGGGTAGAACCGCCCACGGCATTTTCGATAATGCCGACGGGCACATCCGTGCGCTCTCTCAGCTCCTTGCCGAAATAGTAGGCGATAGCTGATGCGGAGGGGGTGGATTCGGGCGATGCCTGTTGCCACACCGCGGGCAGATAATAATCGAGAGTGTCGATAGCTGCTATCACTTCGTCGCTCCAGCGGGCTGCATCAGTGTAGGCGCGCGGGCGCTGATTGTAGAAGCGCAGCATCGGATCGGAGCTTCGGGCGATAGCCTCTTCACCTCCGACAGAGGCGTTGAGCGTGAAAGCCATATTGCTCTGACCTGACGCTATCCACACGTCGCCGGCCAGAACATCGGTCAGCCGGATGGTGTCGCGTCCGTCGGTGATGGTAAGAGTGTAGGGATCACCCACGGCGAATGGGGGCAGTATCGCACTCCATTGGCCGCGATTGTCGGTTGTGGCGGTGACGGAATGGCCGTCGTTGACCGTTACCTTCACCTTTGAGGCCGCATCGGCGGTGCCGCGGATATGGAGCGGCCGGTCGCGTTGCACCACCATGCCGCTTTGCCATACGTCGGGCAGGCGCAGGCCACCGTAGCGTCCGGTGATGCCGCTGAAGGCGGTGCGTGCCATCATAGCGGCTCCGCGGGCGTTGGGGTGGATGCCGTCCTCGATGAGATACTGATGGTCGCGCAGCGTGGCGTCGAAGTCGATAAGTTCGGCGCCGGTAGCGTCGGCTATGCGTCCTATAGCCTCCTGAATGTCGAGGCGCCACTGATGAGTGCCGCTGCGCCAGCGATAGTGGGTGGAGCGCAGAGGCGACAGCCGGGATATGATAATGCGTATATCGGGGTTGACGGCACGCAGCGAGTCGATCAGCGCTACATAGTCGGCCACAAAATCATCGGCATACAGCGGCCAGTCGCGAGGGTCGGTATCGTTGATACCCAAATGGATCAGGGCTATATCGGGATTGAAGGCGAGAGCGTCGCGCCACTGCGATGTAGCCGTATAGGGGCGATGGCCCCGGCGCAGAAGCGTGGCACCCGACAGGCCGAAGTTGCCCACCTCATACTCCCGGCCGAGCATACGCTGAAGCACCGCCGGATAGCAGAGACTATCGCGGTGCTCAAGTCCGTAGCCGTAGGTGATACTGTTGCCGATGCAGGCCACGCGCTTAGGGGCAGCACACAGACATGCGGCTCCGATCCACAGGGCTAATGCGGCGATGATGAGGCGAGCCCTCATCACTTCTTCAATATCTCGTTAATGATCATCGAGCTCTTGATCATCATGCGCGGGATGTGGAAGGGGCCTTTGAAGATGTTGCCCTTGGCAGGTTGGGCTACCGTGCCGTCGCGGTGGAGGTAGCCGAACCACTCGCCGTATTCCGGGTCGGGCAGATGGGTATAGGCCCAGTCGGAAGCCTTGCGGTGCATCTCCAGATAGCGTGCATCGCCCGTGGCCTCATAGGCGTAGAGAGTGGCGATGACGGCCTCGGTCTGCGGCCACCAGAATTTCATATCCTGCGAATAGTCCTGCGGGGGCAGACCCTTGCAGTCGCGGAAGTTGATGATGCCTCCATACTGCTCGTCCCAGCCCCAGTCCCAGCTCCAGTCGAGAATCTGCAGGGCCATGTCGGTGAGCTCCTTGTCCCAGCCGCGATACTTGGCTTCTTCGAGCAGGAACCATGCCGTCTCGATGCAATGTCCGGGATTGATCGTGCGGCCGTTGAGCGTGTCGATCAGCTTACCGTCGGGTGTCACCATCTCCAGCAGAGCCTTATACTGAGGCTGAATGAAGAGCTTGAGTTTCTCGATAGATTCGTCGATCTGACGGTCGAGATCGGGATGTTCGATCACACGGCGTATGCAGGCTGCCGTGTTGATCATGATCATGGTGATGGAGTGGCCTATCGAGGGCTGCACGGGCAGATACTTGGGCGGAAGTATGCCGGGGGTGTCGATGAAGCGGCGCATATCCTGAAAGAGGCGGAGCGCCTTTTCGGCATAGGTCTTGTCGCCGGTGGCCAGGGCGTACTCGCTCATGGCTATGGCGGAGAAGCTCTCGGAGAATACGTAGCGGCGCTTGCGCAGCGGAGTGCCGTCGGCCATCACCTCGAAGTACATACGTCCGTCGGTGTCGAAGCAGTGTGCTTCGATGAAGTCGATACAGCTCCGCGAGAAGTCGAGATACTCCTGCCGGGGCTCGATATTATTGTAGGCGAATGCGTAGATGTAGCCGCAGCGGCCCTGAAACCATACTGATTTGGTGGAGTCCATCAGTGATCCGTCGCGATCGAGGCAGGTGTAGACACCGCCGTTGACCTTATCCCAGCCGTTGCGGAGCCAGAAGGGGAGTATATCGTTTGTGAGGTCGGCTACGTAGCGCTCGCGCCATGTGTTGAGATACTGTTCCATCGGTCAGAATTTATTGCAGCGTGAGAAAAAGTCGATTGCTTCGAGCTCCTTTCGCATAGCTTCTTCCTCTTCGTCGGTGAGGTTGCGGAAGGGTATGCGGTTGGGACCGAGGTCAAGGCCTATCAGCTTCATGATACGCTTGCCGCCTACGATGTTGCCGCGGTAACGGCAGATGACGTTGATCACTTCCTGAGCGAAGTCCTGATGCTCGCGGGCTGCTTCGATGTCGCCGCGATCCCAGGCCTCGATAATGGCGGTGAGCTCGCGTCCGTTGTAGTTAGTGGTACCTCCGATACCTCCGCGGGCTCCGCCCATGGCGAGGCAGGGGAGTATGGTCTCGTCCTGGCCGTGGAGCATGTCGTACTTACCGTGGGCGTACTTGCGGCACTGGTTGTACTCATACATGCTCTCGAATGTGTATTTGATGCCGGCGAAATTATCCACGCGGCCGTCTACAGCCTTGAGCAGGTCGAGCATCGGCAGGTAAGCACCGTTGAAAGCAGGGATATGGTAGTAGTAGAAGGGAAGTTCGGGTGCGCCGGATGCAATCTCTTCGATATATTTCACCAGTTCCTCCACGCGGCCGATTTTCGGGAAGGGGGGAGCCATGGCGCCGATGCCCCAGGCGCCGATCTCTTTGGCGTGGCGGGCGAGCTCGCGGGAGGAGCGGGCGCAGCAGCTGCCCACGTGCACTATCACCTTGAAGCCCTCGGGGGCGGCTTTCACCCACGCTTCGGCTATTGCCTTGCGCTCATCGTCGGTGAGCATATAGCCTTCGCCCGACGAACCGTTGACGAACACGCCTTTCAGACCGTTGGCCTTCAGCATCGCGGCATAGGCCGGGATGGGCTGTAAGTTGATGTCTCCGTTGGGATGCATCGGCGTGAAGGGCGCGTCGATAAGTCCCTCAATCTTTTCAAATTTCATACTGGTATTTGGTTTTGCTATGGTTGGTCATTCTTTGTTGAGCGTGGTGGGACGTAGCACGGTGAGCTGCACCGTCAGAGCAAGGGCTACAGCTCCGGCCATGCAGGCGAATCCGAGCCCCATCTTGTCGTTGGCGGCGAGGGTGCCCAGCACATCGGTGGCCAACGCGCCGATGAAGAGTCCCGACATATTCATGATGCCGTAGGCTGTGGCGCGCGAGCGCGACGGCACAAACTGGCAGAGGATAGGCATATTGTTGGAGTCGAACATGCCGTAGCCGAGGCCGAAGATCAGTCCGGCCGATATGGCGGCCGTCAGCGACGAGCCGTAGCCCATCAGCACCAGAGCGGGCACCATCATGCCGAGGCCAATGGCGCTTATGTAGATGCGGCCGCGCAGATTGCGGCGACTCCAGCGGTCGGCAAGCGGTCCGCCGGCCATCACTCCGATGAAGGATGCCAGGGCGATGGTGATCGTGGCTATGGGGCCTGCCCACTTCATCTCGATACCGAGATTGTTGGCAAACAATGTCGGGAGCCAGTTTTTGGTAGCCCATCCGGGTATGGATGATGTGGCGAAGAAGAAGAGTATCGCGTAGAAGGCGACGCAAGTGAGCAGCATGCCGAGCGATGTGGCGATGGCGCGTCCGTTGTTGCGGAGCACTTCGCCGAGCGGTGCGCGCTGACGCACCTCTTCGGGTGTCTCGGTGGAGTAGCGGCGTTTCTCGTGGAGGAATGCGACGAGGATCACGCCATACGCGATACCTACGATGCCAAACCAATGGAAGGTCGACTGCCACGAGATATGCTCGGCAACGAATGCTCCGAAGCCGCCGACGGCCTGGCCCATGTAGAGGCCGGTCATGTGGATGCCGATGGCGAGCGAGAGCTGCTTGCCGGTGAAGTAGTCGGCGATGAGCGAGAGGGCGGCCGGGATGTAGAGCGCTTCGCTCACGCCCATAGCGGCGCGCAGCCAGTAGATTTGCTCGTAAGTGGATGCATAGCCCATCATCAGCGTCACGGCGCTCCATACGATAAGCGACACTACGATGAGCCACTTACGGTTGACGCGGTCGGCGACGATGCCCGACAGCGGACTCATCAGGCCGTAGATCCACATGAAGGCCGCCATGATTTTGCCGAATAGGATTTTGTCTTCGAGAGCGGATATATCGACGGCCATAGCCTCGCGCATCGTCGATAGCATCTGTCGGTCCATATAGTTGAGCAGGGCCACTACCCACAACAGGCCTACTACGATCCATGGATATACGGATGAATTGCGCAGACCGCCCCCTGCGGGCTTGTCTGTGGCTGAAATAGTCTTTGCTTTCATGATATTGTCGGGAAAGGTGGTGATTCGATCAGTCGCCGAAGGGGAGGGTGAAGAGGAATCGGGCGCCCTCATCCTCATAGGTGGTGTCGACTTTCACGGTGCCTCCCATGGCGTCGGCCACGATGCGGCAGATGTTGAGACCCAGACCCGTGCCGGGCGACATGGAGCTGAGTTTCTCGAAGCGCTCGAAGATTACCTCCTCCTTGCCGACGGGGATACCGCAGCCGGTATCGGTGACGGAGAATGTGATTGTGCCCTCTTCGGGTGAGAGGGAGTAGGTGAGCTCGACTTTGCCCTTGTCGGTGAACTTAGCGCCGTTGCTGAGCAGATTCACGAGCACCTGCTCTACGCGGCGTGCGTCGGTCGACATTGTGACATCGTCCCCTTCGGGCTGGATGAAGTCCATCGTGACACCATCCTTGCAGTGCTTGCGCATACTCATCACCGCGAGCTCGCATATAGTATTCACTGATTCCGGCCTCTTGTTGATCTCGATGCCGGAGTTATCGTATTCGGCAAGCAGAAGCACGTCGTTGATAAGCGTGGAGATCATGTTGGCGCACACATCGGCGATCTTTCCGTATCGGTCGAGGTATTTGCGCTTGGATTCGTCGACATTGTCGACGATCAGGTGCGTACATTCAATAAGTGTGTCGAGCGGCACTCGTACCTCGTGGCTCATATTGTTGATGAATTCCGTCTTATGGCGGTCGGCCTTTCGTGCGTGGTCGCGTGCTTTGATGAGGTCGCGTTGGGTCTGCTGGAGGTTGTCGCGCTCTTCGCGGAGGGTCTCGTTGGACTTGGCCAACTTCACCGACATATTGCGGATTCGGCGGTAGAAGAGCAGAATCACGATCACTACCAGAGCCATCACGCCTATGGCTATCGAACTGTACTTAATCACATTCTGATGATGCTGGGTGTGCATTTCGGCTACCTCCTGGGCGGCGAGCGCACGCTCGTTCTGGAGCTGGAGCATCTCATTGAAAATTTCGATCTCGCGCTTGCGCTCCACTCGGTGTTGCTCTATGGCGATGCCGAGCAGTTCGTTGAGCTTGTTGGCGGCCTTCAGTTCGGCATCTTTGTCGCCTACCTCCTGAGCCGCTTTGAGCATAAAGCGGTTGAGCGAGGCGGCCGACGCCTCATTGTTGGGAAGGTCGACGTATTGCTTCAGAAGAGCCAGAGCCTTGGCATACTGCTTGGTGCCCATTGCGTAGTAGATCTTGGCGCGGCCGTTGTGCTCCACCTGTTCCTTGATTTCGGGATTCGCTTCGGCGAGTTCCAGAATCTTCTGGTAATACTCCTCGATCTCGTCGCGGGTCAGAGCTTCGAAGTTGTTGAGCAGGCGGCGGTAAGTGTTGAAGTAGATGCGCGAGTAGTCGCGGTACTTATAGCCTTTTTTCTCATTCGAACGGTCGAGATCCTGGG
>CAMWUX010000061.1 GCA_947177605.1 uncultured Porphyromonadaceae bacterium | reverse complement strand
CAGGACATGGTGCTCGGCCTCTACTATATCACCAAGCTCCGCAAGGGCGACAAGGGTGAGGGCCTGAAATTCTACGGCCCCGAAGAAGCCGAAATCGCCTACAACGAAGGCCGTGTCACACTCCACGCTCCCGTGTCGATCGTAGTCGACGACGTTGATGCCGACGGCAACCCCATCAAGCATCTTGTAGAGAACACGTCCGTAGGCCGCGTGCTTGTCAACCAGTACGTGCCGAAAGAGATCGGCTATGTCAACGAGATTCTGTCGAAGAAGTCGCTCCGTACCATCATCTCAAAGGTGATCAAGAAATGCGGTATCCCTCGTTCGGCTCAGTTCCTCGACGACATCAAGAACCTCGGCTATTACATGGCATTCCGCGGCGGTCTGTCGTTCAACCTCGGCGACGTGATCATCCCCGCCGAAAAGGAGCAGTACGTACAGGAAGGCTACGATCAGGTGCAGGAAGTGATGAACAACTATGCAATGGGCTTCATCACCAACAACGAACGCTACAATCAGATCATCGATATCTGGACACACGTCAACGCACGTCTGGCCGACACCCTTATGAAGCAGATTTCGGCCGACCAGCAGGGCTTCAACCCTGTGTACATGATGCTCGACTCCGGTGCCCGTGGTTCGAAAGACCAGATCCGTCAGCTCTCTGGTATGCGTGGTCTTATGGCCAAGCCTCAGAAGAGTGGTGCCGAAGGCGGCCAGATCATCGAGAACCCGATTCTTGCCAACTTCAAGGAAGGCCTCTCAGTGCTCGAATACTTCATCTCCACCCACGGTGCCCGTAAGGGTCTTGCCGATACCGCTCTTAAGACCGCCGACGCCGGTTATCTTACCCGTCGTCTGGTCGACGTAGCCCACGACGTTATCATCAACGAAGAGGATTGCGGTACCCTGCGCGGTCTCGTATGCCGTGAGATCAAGAATAATGACGAAGTGGTAGCCTCGCTCGGCGAGCGTATCCTCGGCCGTGTGTCCGTACACGACATCGTGGATCCCATCTCCGGCGAGATCATCGTGGCTGCCGGCGAAGAGATCAACGACGCCGCTGCCGACCGCATCAACGCTTCGCCTATCGAATCCGTAGAGATCCGCTCGGTGCTCACCTGCGAAAGCAAGAAGGGCGTATGCGCCAAGTGCTACGGCCGCAACCTGGCCAACAACCGACTCGTACAGAAGGGCGAGGCTGTAGGCGTTATCGCCGCACAGAGTATCGGTGAGCCCGGTACACAGCTTACCCTCCGTACATTCCACGTCGGTGGTGTGGCATCCAATATCGCTGCCGTATCCTCCGTCACCTCGCGCTACGAAGGTGTCCTCGAGATCGACGAGCTCCGCACCGTCACCACCGACGAAGTCGATGCCCGCGGCCGTAAGGTTGAGGTTGTGATCGGTCGTATGGCTGAAATGCGTATCGTCGATCCCAACACCAAGATGATGCTCACTACCGCTAATATCCCTTATGGCTCGAAGCTCTACTTCTCCAATGGCGATACCGTGGCCAAGGGCGATGTGATCTGCGAATGGGACCCCTTCAATGCCGTAATCGTCAGCGAGGCCGGCGGTACAGTAAGCTACTCCAATATGGTCGAGAACGTCACCTACCGTGTTGATTCCGACGAACAGACCGGCCTGCGTGAGAAGGTGATCATCGAATCGAAGGACCGCAGCAAGGTTCCCGAAGCCAATATCCTTGACGCCAACGGTCAGATCATAAAGACCTACGCTCTTCCTGTTGGTGCTCACCTCATGGTCGACGAGAACGCTCAGCTTAAGCCCGGCGAAATCTTCGTTAAGATACCTCGCGCTTCCGGCTCGGCAGGCGACATCACCGGTGGTCTGCCCCGTGTCACCGAGCTCTTCGAAGCACGCAACCCCTCGAATCCCGCCATCGTGGCCGAGATCGACGGTGAAGTCAACTTCGGCAAGGTTAAGCGCGGTAACCGTGAGATCACCGTCACCTCCCGTATCGGCGAAGTCAAGAAATACCTCGTGCCACTGTCGAAGCAGATCCTCGTGCAGGAAAACGACTACGTGCGTGCCGGCACACCCCTCTCCGACGGTGCTATCACCCCGGCCGATATCCTCAACATCATGGGCCCGACAGCCGTTCAGGAATACATCGTCAATGAGGTGCAGGATGTGTACCGCATGCAGGGTGTGAAGATCAACGACAAGCACTTCGAAGTGATCGTGCGCCAGATGATGCGCAAGGTCAACATCCTCGATCCGGGCGATACTTGCTTCCTCGAGCAGCAGGTTGTAGACAAACGTGCCTTCATGGACGAGAACGACCGCATCTGGGGCAAGAAGGTAGTGACCGACGCCGGCGACAGCGAAAACGTGAAGCCCGGTCAGATCATCACCGCCCGCAAGCTCCGCGACGAGAACTCCGCTCTCAAGCGCCGCGACCTCCGTCTGGTGCAGGTACGCGATGCCGTGCCCGCCACCTCCGAGCAGATCCTTCAGGGTATCACCCGCGCCGCTCTGCAGACCAGCAGTTTCATGTCTGCCGCTTCCTTCCAGGAGACTACCAAGGTGCTCAACGAAGCCGCTATCAACGGCAAGACCGACCCGCTGGAAGGTATGAAGGAGAACGTGATCTGCGGTCACCTCATCCCTGCCGGTACAGGTCTGCGCGAATACGAACGCCTTATCGTGGCTTCGAAGGACGACATCGAAGACATCATCGATGCCGGTTACGAACCCTTTGAAAGCCCCGAAGAGGTTACCGACGAAGTGACAGTCAGCGCCGGCGAATAATCAGCGCCGGATGTCTGCCGACAAATAATTCCCGAAGGCCGCTTCTCCGATATCCGGAGGCGGCCTTCGATTATTTGTGGAAGCGCGGTATTGTGAAAATTAATCAATTTTAACCATTCGGCGAATAAACCTTTCTTCTCCGCGCGTGTCTTAATAAGGTACATAGTCTTGTCAAAAATTCAACTATCTAAAATGAGAATATCAACCCTTGTAGCCCTGCTGCTGTGCGTATGCGCAAGTGTGGCGGGTGCATCAGCCGCCGTGGTGCGTGGCGTGATCGTTGATCCCGATGGTGAGTCACTGCCGGGTGCGCGCGTCACCCTACGCAATGAGCGCGATACAGCCAAGATCGTAGCCGATGGCGTCACCAACATCAACGGTCGCTTCTCTCTCCGCGACGTACCTGCAGGCACCTATGCCCTGCGTGTAGCCTTCATGGGCTACGCCAATCTGCAGAAGCAAGTGAAAGTATCCGGATCTACCGTTGAGCTCGACACGCTGCGGCTCTCACAGTCGTCGATCGAGCTGGCGGGAGTCACCGTACGCGGCGTCGCCACGCAGATCAAGGTCAAGGAGGATACCATCGAATTCAATGCCGACTCTTACCGCACACAGCCCAATGCCGTGGTAGAGGATCTGCTCAAGCGTCTGCCGGGTGTCGAAGTCGGTTCTGACGGCTCAATCACGGCCAACGGGCAGACCGTAACCAAGATCCTCGTCGACGGTAAGGAATTCTTCTCCGACGACCCCAAGGTCGCTTCGAAGAATCTTCCCGTGGATATGGTCGACCGCCTGCAGGTAGTCAACCGCAAGAGCGATCTGGCGCGTATGACCGGTGTCGACGACGGCGAGGAGGAGACCGTGATCAATCTCACCGTGAAGAAGAATATGAAAAACGGCTATTTCGGCACCCTCGAAGGGGGCTACGGCACCCAGGGCCGATACATGGGTTCGTTTAATCTCAACCGCTTCTGGAACGACAATCAGATCACCTTCCTCGGCAATTTCAACAACATCAATCAGGAAGGCTTCACCGACTCCAGCGGCAACCGTTTCCGCCGCTTCGGAGGCTCCAACGGCATCACCACCTCCAATGCCTTAGGTGTCAACTTCAACGTCGGCAATCAGGAGATATTCCGCGTGGGCGGTAATGTGATGTTCAGCCACACCGACCGCGAGTCCATCACCCGTCAGGAGCGTGAATACATCTTTACCGATTCGGCATCCTACGCCACCATCGGCAAGTATGCCCGCGACCGCGGCTACAACGTGCGCGCTGACTTCCGTATGCTATGGAAGCCCGACTCGCTCAATACCCTCGAACTGCGTCCCAACTTCTCCTATAATCACAACCGCTCTACATCCATCGATTCCACGCTCAACCGCGCCGGCGACCCGCTGCGCACACTCGTGAGCCGTGCATTCAACGATGTAGGCTCGCGTGGCCACGCCCTCGAGTTCGGCCTCAACGCCATCTATAATCACAACTTCGCCTCTCGTCCCGGCCGGTCCTTCTCCATCCAGGCCCGCTACCAGTATTCCAATACCCGCGAGAGCGAGGAGAGCTACGCGCTCAACCGCTTCTTCAATTTCGGCGACTCGCTCGACCTCTATGACCAGTACACCGGCAATCATACATGGAGCAATATGGCGCAGGGTCGACTCACATGGACCGAGCCTCTCGGCGACGCATCCAACGGCCATTTCATCACCCTCGCCTACCGCGCACAGTATCGCTGGAACAATGCCGACAAGATGGTCTACGACCATCCTCTGCTTCCCGAATTCGGCCCCGACGGCATCCCTATGGTCGACTACACTCAGTTGGCGCTTAACGATACGCTCAGCAACCAGTTCCGCAACAACTTCTTCAGTCAGGACATCCGCCTCGGCTACCGTTATGTGTCGCGCATGCATAATCTCAATATCGGCGTGTCGCTCGTCCCTTCAAGTTCCAAGAGCATCAACCTCACCAATCCCGACCGCACGGTGCCCATACGCCATGTGCTCAACGTAGCTCCCTTCCTGCGCTACCGCCTCAAGCTCTCCCAGAGCCGTTCGCTTAATATGCACTACCGCGGTCAGTCGTCGCAGCCCTCCATGACGCAGCTCCAGCCCGTGGCCGACTACTCCGACCCCATGCGCGTGGTGATCGGGAACCCCTCGCTCGATCCATCCTTCACCCACTACTTCCGTCTGCGTTTCCAGGACTTCGATGCCGATGCGCAACGCTCCGTGATGGTGATGTCGGACTTCGACATGACGCAAAACTCCATCGTGTCCTACACGCAGTTTGATCCCGGCACCGGCGTGCAGACCATCCGCTACCGCAACGTCAACGGCGTATGGTCCGGCCGACTTATGGGAATGTTCTCCCAGCCACTGCGCAATAAGGCCTGGCAGGTCACCGTACACTCCTTTATGATGTACAATCAGCGCATCGGCTTCAACAATGCACAGCGCAACCGCTCCGGCTCCTTCATGTGGCATCTGCGCCCCTCCCTCGCCTTCCGTCCCGACAATCTCGAATTCGAGCTCCGTCCGCTCTACGGCCTGCAGTACACCCACAATACTCTCGGCTCGTCGTCTACCACCATCCACAACTTCGGTGGTACATTCTCAGCCTACTACCGTACCCCCATCGGTATGATCCTATCCTCCGATCTCACTTATACAGCTACGCGTGGCTACGCACAGGGCTACGACAAAAACGAGTGGATGTGGAATGCCCAGATCGCCTATGAACTCCTGTCGAGCCGTTCGCTCACGCTCGCCGTTAAGGCCTACGACCTGCTGCAGCAGCGCTCCAACGTACAGCGCACCGTCACTGCCAACTACATCGACGATATCTCGTACAACGACCTGACGCGCTACTTCATGTTCACCGTCACATGGAAGTTCAACACCTTCGGCAAAGGCAATCAGCCCGCCGACCGCAACGCATGGGGCGGTCCCGGCGGACATCCCGGTCCTCCTCCCGGCCACGGCCCCGGCGGTCCGCGATAACAAATAAGGCGACTCTTTCCGAGCCGCCTTATTTGTTGTTATGAATTTTAGCCAATAAAGTTCTTAGTGATCCGATGTACCTGTGATCATCGTGGAAATATGAGTTATGTTGGTGTGCCTAAAGACCATTCACGTCTTATAGATTACCGGTGGAGCACTAGACCTCAACGCCTATGCGTAGTAGGCTATTCGATAGTGATATTGGTGATTTTGAGGAGGGCCTCACCATAATAATTCGTCCTATCGACGCCGCGGAAGTACACTGTGAACACCGGAATTACCTTGTCGGTGGGATTGTAGTCTGTTACTATTGCTGTGATTCTGATTGGAATGCCCGAGGGGAGTTCAAAACTGCCCGTAGTGTATACGGGGGTATTTCCCTGGATAAACTTTAACTGTCTGCTATAAGACTGCACTGAATATGACATTCCATCTGTATCATATACGGCAGTCCGACCAGTACGAGCGTTAACATACCAACCATCTGAAATATGTGCTCTCATTGTGGAGTAGGTATTATTAGTGAGAATAAGATCAAACTTCACTTTGTTACCTGTACGCTTGGCTTTTGTCACTTGCACATCTAATCCGTCTACATCGAAGTAGAGGCGTGGCTGCGTATCTTCTATAATAGCTGCTATGGGATCCTTATAACCGAAAGGAATATCACTTATAGAAAGTAGTGCTGTCCCATAAGAATTTGAGGAATCAACGCCACGGAATGCTAAGGTAAGACGTGCTATTCCTTTTGCATCTGAATATACATTCGGAACCTTTATGCTTAATTTTACCGGAAGCCCGGAAGGAAGGATTATGTTACCAATGGCGCCGAACTGTTTAGTTTGGCCGCCACCAGTAATCGTAAGATCGTCAAAATTGCGTACGAGACCACCGTAAAGATATACCTCAGAGGTTCCGAGGTCTTTTTTTCCGATACTTGCCCTCATATCGGTGCGGGTGGTGTTGAGGAGACGGAGATCAATGTAAGCGGTACCGTTGCGTAGTTGGCAGGATTCGACTTTCACATCCACTTCGTCGCTCGTCATACTTATTTTGGGCGGCTGAATGGCAGGTGTGGCGGGAGCAGGTGTTGGCGTTGGTGCTGAGTCTACACTTGCGTCGGAGCGAGGGGTAAATGCCCTCTGTCCAGGATTAAAGACGAAGTCGTACATAAGATCGCCTACGCGCAGTGGCGACTGCTTGTTGGAGGTCATCCGATAAGTGTCCTTCACTACACCCGTGATGGTCATTGGAAATTCAACATCTGGCTTGGAGATATTATTGAGGAATGCTATGGCGAAAGGGCTATTGTCACCCTCGCCGTCGAGTGCGCGCT